>CANQNJ010000003.1 GCA_947625185.1 uncultured Clostridia bacterium | reverse complement strand
CGCAATTCAATTATACACTGAAAAAGAGTCTTTGCTCTATCTTTTTTTACTCACACCCCAACATTTATTATAGAACCTATTTGTTGGCATTTCCGAAGGTTAAGCGACTTCCTCCTGCGCGAAGTCGGGAATTGCTCCTACGCAGTTGTAGATGATTTCCACCGCTTGCGTCCGCTTGCCGTCAATCACTTGTTTCTCGTGAACTATTACCTTCTCAACGAACTCCCGCACGATTTCGGGCGTAAGTTCCGTGATCTCCGTGTACTTACGAATGAGCCTCATAAAGCGATTTACGTTGTCGGACTGTTCTTTTGCCTTCATTAAGATTTCTTGTAATTCTCGGATACGCACGTTCAGCGTTTTTTGCTCTTCCTCATACTCCTGCGATAGCTTTCGGAAACGTTCGTCGGAGAGGTTGCCGTTCACCTTATCTTCATAGAGGTTTCTGATGATACGGTCAAGAGCCTGTACTCGCCGTTCTGCGTTCTCTTTCTCCTGCGCATACGCTATAAGAAGTTTTTTGCTTGCTTTGTCGGAATTGCTTTGAAGTAGAGAAAGAAAGTCTTTTTCGTGATCTTTCGCCATAGCGAATACCCGCTGCAAGTCTGCAAGCACGATCCCTTCTACCGCTTCAAGTGTAATGTGGTGTGAGGAGCAAAGATGTTTCTTTTTCTTGCGATAGGTAGAGCAGTTGAAGTAATCTTTTTTCTTCGTATCGGCTTGGCGGCAGATATACATCTTCTTTCCACAATCTGCACAATACAATAACCCTGAAAACACGCTCATCTCTCCCATGGAAGTGGGGCGGCGTTTTGCCGAGCGAATGCGCTGAACCGTCGTATAAGTATCCTCGTCTATAATCGCCTCGTGCGTGTTCTCAAACGTTACCCATTCTTCGGGGGATGTATTCATAATTTTCTTGACCTTGTACGATTTTCTCTTTGTTCGGAAATTCACCGTATTTCCGATGTAAGCGGGATTTGACAGAATGTTGCTGATCGTCTGAGTATTCCATATTTCGGGGAATTCTATCTCGTGAGTGGCGATAGAGAGATTTTTGCGCTTCTTGTAGAGCGTTACCGTTTCAACGCCGCGCTCCGTCAATATCCTCGCTATCTGTGATGGACCATAACCTTTCATACAAAGTGAGTAGATTTCCTTTACTACCGTTGCGGCTTCCTCATCCACAACCCATTTTTGCTTATCCTCGCTGTCTTTCTTGTAACCGTAGGGCGGCATCGTGCAAAGGTGTTTGCCCGACATTCCTTTCGCTTTGAATACGGCGCGGATTTTCTTGCTTGTGTCCTTCGCGTACCATTCGTTGATGATGTTGCGGAATGGAGTAAAGTCGTTGTCCACATTGCTCTCACTGTCTACGCCGTCATTGATGGCAATAAACCGAACACCTGCGTCGGGGAACGTGATTTCGGTGTAAACACCCACTTTCAGATAGTCCCTACCGAGCCTCGACATATCCTTTACGATGATTGTGCCGACGTATCCTGCGTTGACATCTTCCATAAGTCGCATAAAGTCGGGGCGGTTGAAGTTCGTGCCGCTGTATCCGTCGTCCACATAGAATTGGGGATTGGGAAAGCCCTTTTCGCTTGCGTACTTGCCGAGAATTGCCTTTTGATTTACGATACTGTTGCTGTCGCCCTCGTTCTCGTCGTCCCTCGAAAGACGGCAGTAGAGGGCAGTGATTTTTGCACCTCCTATATTGGTCTTGTATTGTTGCGTTGAAAGTTGTCTTTTCATAGATTTACTCCTTTGGAATGACAGCCTTCAAGCGAGTCCCTAATGATCGCTCTTTCGAGCTTCTTCAAAACCGTTTCCTTTGCGGTTTCGCTTTCTCTTACAATTATTGTGTAAATTATGTTTCCGATTTCTTTTTGATAACTGAATTGTTTGTTGTTCAAGTATTCTTATTCGAGCGCTTGGAATATCCCTCGCCCTTATAGCGCTGAATACTATGTCCTCTTTCCATCGCATTTCCTCCTTTCGTCGCTGCAAAGTCTTTGCACCCGCCGCTCATTTTCATTTCGCGGCTGCTATTTTCGACTTGCCGCTCCTCTTCCCAAAAAATCTTTGCTACGCAAATCTTTTTCGGGAACCCTGTTTCGTTACTCGGTTTTCTTCATCGCCTCCAATTCAGAAGGGAAGAAGTCATCATAGCCGTCCATAATCCTACCGAGCGAAAGATTATGTTCGGCGGCATCGTCCAACAAAGCCTTATAGCCTGCTTCTATGAGTTGGACTTTGGTATAGCCATATCTTTCGAGAAAAGCGTTTATCTGTTCTGCCTTCTCGCGGGGAACGCTTGTCCCCCAAGTGGCGTTTTTCGCTTTGCGTTCTGCTTTGTGCTTTTCCTCATAACGCTTGTCCTTGACAGATCTCGGTTTCTTTTCCATAATAACCTCCGTAAAATATATCAATCGTATTCATACGACACATACATTTTACTCCATTTCAGCCAAAGAGTCAAGGGCTACAGGCAAAATTAAGTCCGAATGAGAACACACGGGGAGGCGTGTTTCCAGCTTCCCATTTCCCCGCTCGGCGGGGAGGACGCGGAATTGCATTTTGCACCAAAAAATGCAATTCCCTTATCCTGCCTCTTACTTTTCCGAAAATCGTCCCACTTTTGCTTTCCGTTTGCTCGCTACAGGATTGCCTCGTTGGTCGTCTTTGCTTACGTTATTACGATGTGTTCATAACATTTCCTCCTTTATATCCCTTCACTTAAAAGGGCGATTTTTTGGCAAAATCGTACCCCCTAAATTGAAAATTTTTCAAAAAATTTTTCTTCGAAGGTTGTAAGTGCCACCGCGCCATGCTTGCTGTCGTACATACCCCTCACTTAAAGGGGCGTTTTTCGGGCAAAACCGAAGGGGCTAAACGCAAAATTCTTCAAAAAAATTTTTTTGCCGCGCTCCAGCGACTCCTCCGTCGAGAATTCTGCCGTTCAACACCCCTCTAATAAGAAGAGCGATTTTGAGGCAAAACCGAAGGGTCTAAAATAAAAAAAATTTTATTTAATACATGCAAAATCTGTGGCAAATTGCCAAAAATGGGGAGGCAGGATAAGGAAAGTGCCACAACGCACTTTCGACACTCTACAAGCGGGAAACCCGCTTTGGGAGGGAAGAGATTATTTTGTTGCAAAAATAATCGTGAATGGAGCTATTTCAAGACGAGGCGAATGGGTATAGTTAATGATAGAAAGTGATCGTATTCTTAATAGCAAAAATTAGGTCAACAGATAATTTTATGTCAGAGTTAGAAGCGTAAGATCATATTCGTTGTAGCGTTCATAGATTACTTGCTTGAGTCTTGTCGCATTATGTTTAATAATTGACTTTTATGCGAAAAAATGATAAAATTCAAAATGGTTTATTATAAGCGAAAAATCTCATTGCAGGAGCGAATATGCCAAACAAGATTTTAGACACAATGTGGGATGACAGTCCCATCGACATAACGCAGGAAGCCAACTTTATTTGGTCCATCGCAAACAAGTTGCGCGGCTCATATATGCCCGATAAGTATGGCGATGTAATTATTCCGATGACTATCATTCGGCGTTTTGAGTGCGCTCTTGAAAAGACAAAGGCAAAAGTTGTTTCTGAGTATAATAAGAATCCGAGTCTTCCTCCCAAAGCGCTTTGTCGCAAATCGGGGTATCAATTTTATTGTACAAGTAATTATACGCTTGCGGAGCTATGCAATGATTCCGACAACATTGCCGAAAATTTCAAGTCCTATATCAATGGTTTTTCTTCAAATGTGCAAAGCATTTTGAATGAACTTGAACTCACAAAGCATATTGACAAAATGAACAAAGACGGGTGTCTATATACTGTTGTCAAAGCGTTTTCGGAGCTTGATGTGAGCATTGAAAAGTTTGACAGCATCCGCATGGGCTACATATTTGAAAATCTTATCGGCAGATTTTTCCAAAATGTTGACGCTGGACAATATTATACGGGCAGGGACATTATAAAGCTGCTTGTCGAGATCCTCATGGCGGAAGGGTGCGACGACATTTTCGCCGATGGGAAGGTCATAACCGTATGCGATCAGGCTTGCGGAACGGGCGGCATGCTTTCAACCGCTTACAACTATATCAAACACTACAATCCTACGGCAGATGTAAGGTTGTTCGGGCAAGAACTGATGGGTGTTTCCTATGCGGTTGGGCTTGCGGAGATGTTGATAAAAGGGCAGAATGCGGAAAACTTCATGCACATTGACACCTTCAAGACGGACTGTTTCAGCGATATTCGCATGCGCTTTGTGATTGAAAATCCTCCTTTTGGCACGCCGTGGTCTGGCGAGCATGTAAAAGAGGGGCAGGAAAAAGCGGTCCGCGACGAATACGAACGCGGAGAAATAGGACGTTGGGGACATGGACTTCCGAGCGGCGGCGATTCGCAAATGATCTTTTTGCAATCGGCTGTCGATAAGTTGGACGAAAAGAACGGCAGAGCGGCTATCATTGAAAACGGGTCGCCGCTGTTCAACGGAGATACGGGATCGGGAGAGAGTCAGATTCGTCGTTGGCTTTTGGAAAGCGATCTTATCGAGGCGATCATTGCGCTGCCCACCGACCTTTTCTACAACACAGGCATTCAGACCTATGTGTGGATAATATCAAAGAATAAACGCGCAGAGAGGAGGGGCAAGATCCAACTCATCAATGCCGAAACATTTTATCACAAGCTCCGCAAGGCAGTCGGCAACAAAAAGAATGAGATCGCGCCCGAAGACAGAAAGTCGGTGACGCATCTCTATGCCGATTTTGTTGAAAACGAATATTGCAAGATATTCAAGAATGAAAAATTCCTCTATCGCGAATATGCGGTATATCAGCCATTGCAACGCAGCTATGCAATCACCGAGGAGCGCATCGAGCAAATGTTGATGAAAGGCGCGCTGAATTCGATTTATGATGAGGGGAAGGTCGCAGAACTTGAAAATATGGGCGTAGCCATCACCGACAAGGACAAAAAGACGCTCGAAAAGTTTTCCGACAACAAACCGTTGTACGACGCGATTTTGGCAAAACTCCGCGCCAATATTTCAGACAAGGTGTTTTTTTTCTCCTGCACCTTTCCTCGAATACCTTGCCACTATTTTGGATGTAGATAAAAAGTTGCTTGAGAAAATAGCCAACGGACTTTCCATTATGGACAAGTCTGCCGAGATCCAAAAGGACAAGAAGGGCAACGTCATTTACGACAAAGAAACAAAGAACACCGAAATTGTTAAATACGAGGAAGATATTGACGATTATATGGCGCGTGAAGTGTTGCCATATGTCCCGGACGCGGTGGCGTTTTTTGAGGAGAACTTGAGCGCAAAGAAGCCTGTGATAAAGGTCGGCGCGGAAATCCCGTTCACACGTTATTTCTACAAATATCAAAAGCCGCAACCGAGCGACGAGCTTGCCGCAAAATTCATGGAGCTTGAAAGAAGCGTCAGCGAAGGGATCGAAAAACTGTTCGGAGGTAAATAAAATGGAGGTACTTGGCGCAAGATTATTGAAATTAAGATGCAATAATCATTATCTTTTTGGAGACATGGAGTTTGACTTTACTGACAAGAACGGAAATCCTGTTGATACTATAATCATAGCAGGAGAAAATGGCGCTGGGAAATCAACACTATTAAACATGATTTATGCGGTTTTCGGAGACTATGATCCTATATCGGCCGGGCGATATGAAGCGGACATACTAATAGATTCTCAGAGGGGCACATTCTGTAAAGAAATCAATATACATGGCGGCAGTACAATAGATTTTGGAGGGTTTCAGTATATACCCAATGCTATCTTTTCCGATGTAGATATTAATTATAGAAAAGATCGTATGATAAATACCGTGACCGCATTAGATATAGATCAAAATAATGAGTCTCGTAAATCAAACGCGAATTTGGCGAGAGAAATTGAACAGTTGCTTATAGACATTCAAAATATGGATTCAAATGAGTTTACATCTGAGGTAAGGGAAGCAAGACGTGTAGGTCGACCGATAGACAAAATCCCTACTGATAAAAGGATATTAAGATTCATAAGTGCTTATGATTATATGTTTGGTAAAAAACTAACTTGGGGTGGCGTTGATAATAACTCAGCGCAAAAATCAGTTTATTTTAATGACATATATGGACACAAGATTTATTTGAACATGCTAAGCTCGGGCGAAAAACAAATAGTATATCGCGGGGGCTATTTACTTAAAGATAAAAATGCATTGATGGGCGCATTGGTGTTACTTGATGAGCCCGAAATCAGCTTGCATCCCGAGTGGCAAAAGAAGATATTGAATTACTATAAGAAAATTTTTACGAATGAAAAAGGTCAGCAAACTTCGCAAATTTTTGCCGTAACGCATTCGCCGTTTATCATTCATAGCAATAATCGATACAATGACAAGGTTATCGTTTTGAAGAAAAGTGATGACGGAAGAATTGTGGTTGAAGACAATCCGGAATATTATTCCTGTGAAAGCACAAAGGCCGTTGAGGACGCGTTCAATGTATATGATTTTTCAACCACTACACCAATTTTATATGTAGAAGGAAGAACAGATGAAAAATATATTAAACGTGCGGCTGAAGTATATGGATTGAATTTGCCCTTTGAAGTGAAATGGATAGGTCATTTTAATAAAAATGGACAAGAAGAAAATACAGGTTGTACTGCATTGAATCAAGCATATCAATTTTTACTTTCGCAGGACTTGCAAATAAAAATAATATTGTTATATGATAGTGATACAAACAAAAAAGATGAAAATGTGGGCAACCTTTATATTCGCCATATAGCAGAACAAAAAAATTCTAAGGGGATAGATGTAGGAATAGAGAATGCTCTTATTTTAGATGATATAGATATTTCTCATTTCTATAACAAAAAAGCAAAAAAGGGTAAGTATGGAGAGAAGCAAGAGTTTGAAGAATTTGATAAGATGGGGTGCTGTGACTATTTATGTAGTTTAGAGTCGCAGACGTTGGAAGTTGTCTTTGAGAATCTCAAACTACTACTTGAGGAAATGATAAGTTTGTTTGATTAAGGATAGATTTTGAATATGAAAGACAGCAAAATTGAATGGGTGGGCGAGATTCCCGAAACGTGGGAAGTCGTAAAAGTCAAGCATAAATTCCGCTATAAAAAGGAAATCGTCGGCTGTTATTGTGATGATTATGACCGGCTTGCTTTGACGATGCAAAATGTGGTGAAGCGCTCGAAAGACGACAATACAGGTTTACAACCCGATAAATTTGAAACATACCAAATTCTCCGCAAAGATGAATTGGTTTTCAAATTGATAGATTTACAGAACGTTTCGACGAGTCGTGTGGGCTTGTCCCCCTTTACGGGAATTGTTTCGCCCACATACATTATTTTGCGAGCAGAGAAGGGTATGTCTCCCCGCTATGCCGAAAAGTACTTTTATGTGCTTTGGAAAAATCAAATTTTCAATGCGCTTGGAGATGACGGTGTAAGAAGTAATTTGGGAAAAGATGATTTGTTTGATGTGAGAATGCCGATTCCGCTGATTGACGAGCAGCAGCGCATTGCGGATTTTTTGGATAAGGAGTGCGAGAAAATTGACGGTTTGAAAGCGGATATTGAAGCGCAGATAGACACGTTGGAGAAATACAAGCGTTCCGTCATCACCGAAGCCGTCACACATGGCCTTGATCCGAATGTCCCCATGAAGGATAGCGGGGCTGGGTGGATGCCTCAAGTTCCCGCCCATTGGCAAGTGCATAAATTTAAATATCATTTGCAATTGCGCGGTATTAAAAATCAAGCAGAGAAACAAGTATTGTCTTTGTATCGCGATTATGGAGTAGTTCCCAAGGACAGCAGGGACGATAATTTCAATGTCACTTCGGAGGACACATCAAATTATCGTTATGTTCGAGTTGGCGATTTTGTCGTGAACAAAATGAAAGCGTGGCAGGGTTCTGTCGCGGTTTCCAACTACGAAGGCATAGTCAGTCCGGCATATTATGTCTATGAATTTTCAGACGCATTGATAGATAAACGCTATTTTCACTTTTTAATGAGAAATCGTACATATACGACGGAATTTAGAAGGTTATCAGGCGGGATTAGAGAGGGACAGTGGGATTTACCCGCTGAGGCACTTGGAAATACTTTAATTTTAATTCCGCCTCTTCCCGAGCAACAAGCAATCGCTGACTATCTCGACGAAAAGTGCGCGCAAATCGACGAATTGATCTCGCAAAAACAGTCGCAGATCGAAACCCTCGAAACCTACAAAAAGTCCCTTATCTTTGAATATGTCACCGGCAAAAAGGAGGTTGTGTAAAATGTCTCAAAGAATACAGATTGACGAACTACTTCAACGTGAAAGGAAGTTTAAGGCTATTGTCAATACCAATGCTAACTATTTTCTCTCTGTAGAGGGCAAAACAACATTGGACGAATGGATAAACGATGTTGATATTTATAGCCATAAATATTTGGTATCACATCCTTTGTATAAAAGAATACAAGAAATTATTGCGCATAGGGAGAAGGATACAATAAGTTCACTTGTAGCATGTTTGCGTAGTATAAAAAAGGACAATGAGTTTTGGCTTGAGCATGGAGTGTCTGATAGTCTTAAAGAATATGAAGAGTTGTTAAGTGTGCTTTTAAGCAAAGTTGATTGTAGTGACCCGCTGGTTTTGTCTTATCCGCTAGCACCTTTTGGCATTGAAACATTTAAGAAATTGCAGAATGAAGGTTTGATCGAAAAGCTAAAATCAGTTGGACGAAACCATGTAAGTTTTATTATAACTTATGAGGGGATTCATTATTTTGATGAGAATCAACGAGGTAAACAAGTAGAACATAGTGCAATAGAACCATTTGTAGAATACGATTTGTTTTTGTCCCATGCAAATAAAGATAAGATAGATTATGTCGATGAATTGAAAAAATCGCTTGATAGGCTTGGTATATCCATTTTCTATGATAAAGACACGCTTAAATGGGGAGATCATTGGAAAGAGAAAATTTTAGAAGGCGTGCAAAAAACTGAATTTGCAATCATTGTTATTTCCGAGAACTTTTTTGGGCGTGAATGGACTGAGCGAGAACTTTATGAACTATTGGCACGACAAAATAGCGATGGGCAGAGAATTATTCTTCCAATTTTACATAATGTTACGATGAGTCAATTAGAAGAAAAATATCCTGAAATTGCGGAAATCCAATACATTAGTTCGCAAGGGCAATCGACAGATGAAATTGCTCTAATGTTTGCCGAGCGTTTAATCAAGAGAATTAGATCCTATGTGAGGTGACTTATGAACAATATCGTGTCCGAAAAAGAATATCAAAAATATATCATTGAAAGGCTTGTGACAGAAAACGGCTATATCGAACGCAAGGCGGCGCATTTCGACCGCGCGTTTGCCATTGACCGCGAAATGCTGTTTCGGTTTCTCAACGACACCCAGCCCGATACAATGGCGGCGCTTGTCAAGATATTCAAGGACAAGGCAGAAGAGACCATCATCAACTTTCTCAATGCGGAGATCACAAAAGCGCGGGGAAGCCTTTTGTCCGTCCTCAAGCACGGCGTAGAGATCGCAAATTACAAACTGGATCTGCTCTATACCAAACCTGCCACGACATTCAATGCCGATTTGCTCGCAAAATACAATAAGAACATCTTTTCTGTCATGGAGGAGGTGTGGGCGAGCGATGATGAGCGCGTCGATCTTGTTGTGTTCATCAACGGACTTGCCGTCATTTCATTTGAGCTTAAATGCAACTTTGCGGGACAATCCTATATGGACGCGATCTATCAATATCGCACTCAACGCAACCCGAAAACGCGGCTGTTCCGTTTTAAGGCGGGGTGCCTTGTCAACTTTGCCATGGATCTCAACGAAGTTTATATGACGACAAAATTGAATGGCGAAGACACCTTCTTTTTGCCATTCAATATGGGCAGCGGCGAGGGCATAGACGCAGGCAAGGGCAATCCCGCATATGATGACAAATACAGCGTCTATTATATGTGGGCGGACATTTTGAAAAAGGATATGCTTGTTGAGCTTATCACAAAGTTTATGTTCATCGAAATAAAAGAGGAAACAGATGAGTTGACAGGCAAAAAGAAGGTGAAAGAAAATATCATTTTTCCAAGATATCATCAACTTGACGTCATTCGTCGTCTGCTTGCCGATGTGAAAGCAAATAAAACCTCGCAAAATTATCTTATCCAGCACAGCGCAGGCTCGGGCAAAACCAATTCTATCGCATGGCTTGCTCATCGCCTGGCGTCTTTGCATGACAGCGATGATAAGATAATCTTTGACAACATAGTCATCGTCACGGACAGAGTTGTTGTGGACAGGCAACTGCAAGCGGCTATCCTCGGCATGGAACATAAGACGGGACTTATCCGCGTTATGGACGACAAATGCACATCCGCCGATCTTGCGATCGCTCTGACAGGCAATACAAAAATCATTGCTACGACAATTCAAAAGTTCCCGTATATCGTTGATACGGTTGCGGGATTAAAAAACAAAACCTTTGCGGTTATCATTGACGAGGCCCATTCCTCAACGGCAGGCAAAGATATGGCGGCAATCACAATGGCGTTGGGAAAGGGAGATGTGGACGTCGACGCGATTGACGCGGAAGATTTGATAGTAGACGAGATCGCACGCAATGGGAAACAGCCCAATATATCCATATTTGCATTTACCGCAACGCCCAAAGCGACGACTCTGGAACTTTTCGGCAGACAAAATCCAAAGGGCCAAAAGCAAGCGTTCCATATCTATTCGATGAAACAGGCAATTGAAGAAGGCTTTATTCTCGACGTTTTGCAAAATTTCACCGAATATAAAACCTATTATCAAATCAACAAAGAAATCGAAGAAGATCCTCGGTGCAAAACGGTTGAAGCGAAACGGCAGATCGCTCGTTTTGTGGAATTGCACGAAACCAATATTGCGCAACGTATCGAAGTGATCATCGAACACTTTCGCACCACGGTTATGCCCGAACTCGGCGGCATGGCGAAAGCAATGGTTATCACCGCTTCCCGCGCAGGCGCTGTAAAATATCATCGCGCATTTGAAGAATATATTGAAAAGAAAGGATATACCGACATCAGATCCCTTGTGGCATTTTCGGGAAAGGTTAAGCTCCCCGATGAAGAGACCGAGTATACGGAAGGTTTTATCAACGGGTTTTCGGAAGAACGGCTCCCGCGAGAGTTTGAAAAGGATGAGAACAAAGTCTTGCTTGTTGCAAACAAATATCAAACGGGTTTCGACCAGCCAAAGCTGTGCGCCATGTATGTCCTCAAAAAATTGCGCGGCGTCAATGCCGTGCAAACGCTCTCTCGCTTGAATCGCATCTGCCCGCCATTTGACAAAAAGACCTTCGTGCTTGATTTTGTCAATACATATGACGAGATTGTGGATGCGTTCAAGCCATATTACACCACGACGCTGCTTGCCAATTCCGTAACGCCTACGGCTGTTTATGATTTGGAGGCGAAACTCGATGGATATTATATCCTTGATCCATCGGATATCGACTGCGCCGTTGCACTCTTGTATAAAGAGGTGACGCCGCGGGACAAACAAAAGTTGACGTACTATTTTAAGCGCGCGCAGGCTCGTTTGGAGCAATCCGGCGATGTGTCGAAACAACTTGAAATAGTTGCCGTCATGCGTCATTTTGTGAGGTTTTATGAGTTTCTAATTCAAGTGTCTTGCTTTGAGGACGTCGAACTGCACAAGAAGTATTTGTTTGTGTCATATTTGCTTTCGTACATCGATATAAAACAGCCGGGCGGCGGCTACAATTTGGATGGCAAAATAAAAGCCTCTCAATTCGTACAGAAGAAGGGTGAAACTCACGTGAAAGAAAAACTCCATTCCGATCCTGTGATAAAATTGCCCATGGCAGATACCATAACTTTGCCGGAAGATAAGCAAGAGAGGCTGTCTGTTATAATTGCGGAGATCAATAGCAGAACGGGCAAATCGTATGATAGCGACGTGGTGATCAAAGCAATGTTGCAGATCAGAGATCTGCTTTTGAAGTCCGACAAGCTGCGTACAAGCGCGAGGAACAATTCCGAAAAGGACTTTGAATTTACTTATTTCGACGATATAGACGACGCGCTGATTGAAGGCCTCGCTCAAAATCAAGATTTCTTCTCCTTGCTTTTGAATAACGACGAGATCAAGAGGGAAGTATTGGGAATTTTTGCAAGTGAGATCTATAAAGAATTGAGAAAAGGCGATTGAGGGAGGAAAAATTATGGATAAGAATTCGTTCGATGGCAATCAACATTTTATAATTTTCAAGACCGAAGATAATAATGTGGCGGTTGATGTATTGTTTCACGGGGAAACGGTGTGGCTTACACTTGACCAAATGGCGATGCTGTTTGACAGAGATAAATCTACGATTTCCCGCCATATCAAGAATATTTTTGAAGAAGGCGAGCTTGATCGCGGGGCAGTTGTTGCAAATTTTGCAACAACTGCTTCGGACGGCAAAACATATCGGGTGGACTATTACAACCTTGACGTGATAATTTCGGTCGGATATCGTGTGAAATCTTTGCGCGGAACGCAATTCCGTCAGTGGGCGACAAAACGACTCAATGAATATATCCGCAAAGGGTTTACACTTGATGACGACCGACTGAAAGAACTTGGTGGTGGCGGATATTTCAAAGAATTGTTAGAGCGAATCCGCGATATTCGTGCCTCGGAGAAAGTATTCTATCGCCAAATACTTGACATCTATGCCACAAGTATAGACTATGATCCGAATGCTGAGATTTCGGTTGAGTTCTTCAAAAAGGTTCAAAACAAAATTCATTATGCCGTACACGGTCATACTGCGGCTGAGGTGATTTATTCTCGCGCAGATGCCGAAAAAGATTTTATGGGACTAACAACATTCAAGGGAGATAGGCCTCATTTGAGCGATGTGACGGTGGCAAAAAACTATCTCAGCGAAAAGGAATTGCGCTCGCTTGGTCAAATTGTTTCAGGATATCTTGATTTTGCCGAGCGGCAAGCCGAGCGCGAACAACCCATGACTATGGCGGATTGGGCAGACCATCTTGATAGAATCCTCACAATGAGCGGTGAACAACTCTTGCTTGGTGCAGGCACCGTCACGCACGAGCAGGCAATTGACAAAGCAAAAAGAGAATACAAAAAATATCAAGCAAAAACTTTAAGCGATGTAGAAAAAGCATATCTTGATTGTATTGAAGAACTTTCAAAAAAAGACAAGAAGTAGTTTCGGACATCAAGATAAATCGGCTATATAATATCGCCACAAATATAAATAAAGAAGTCGAGAGTAAAATCCTCGACCTCTTTATTTGACTCGCTTGAAGGTGTATTCCGATAAAAAATTTTGTTTTTTTCGATTCCCTATGAAATACACCCTTTTGCGGCGTTTTTTGGCTTAAATTATATTATTGCTATTGAATGCAAGTAAAAAATATGATATACTGTATAAAGAGAAATGTGCGCACAAGGAGATAATCTATGACGATATTGGATATTATCGAAAAGAAAAAGACCAAGCAGGAATTGACCCGAGAGGAGATACGATTTTTTGTCAACGGTTTTACCGACGGCAGCATACCCGATTATCAGATGTCGGCGTTGCTTATGGCAATACTTCTGAACGGTATGACCGACAGAGAAACCTTCGATATGACGGACGCAATGCTGCATAGCGGCGACGTGGTGGATATGTCGGCTTTGGGCGGCATTGTGGTAGACAAGCACTCTACGGGCGGCATAGGAGACAGCACGACGCTTGCTCTTGCGCCCATATTGGCTTGCTGCGGTGTATATGTCGCCAAGATGAGCGGCAGAGGCTTGGGCTTTACGGGCGGCACGATAGACAAGTTGGAGAGTATCCCCGGCTTCGATACGGCGCTATCGGAAGAGGAGTTCTTTGACGCGGTCAAACGCGTCGGTTGCGCCGTTATCGGTCAGACCGCCAATCTTGCCCCCGCCGATAAGAAAATATACGCGTTACGCGATGTGACGGGGACGGTCAATTCCATACCTCTCATCTGCGCAAGCATAATGAGCAAGAAGCTTGCAAGCGGTTCGGATACGATATTGTTGGACGTCAAGTACGGCAGCGGTGCATTTATGCCCGACCCGGAAAGCGCATTGGAACTTGCGACAAAAATGGTAACTATCGGGACGATCGCCGGCAAGAGGATTGGCGCGTTGATCACCGATATGCAGCAACCTCTTTCGGATCACGTCGGCAACAGCTTGGAGATAATAGGCATTGTGGACGTGCTTAAAGGCAAGAAGAACCGTCTGTATTATGAAATTCGCGAAGTGGCGCTGAGACTGTTGGCGTTGACGGGCAAGTACACGCTTGCCACAGCCGAAGCCGCCTTCGACAATGCGATAGACAGCGGCAGAGCTTTGAATAAATTTGCGGAAATGGTAGAGGCTCAACACGGCGATCCGAGTTATATCCTGCACCCCGAAAAATTCGTCATAGGCAAGCGCGACGTCGTAGTTGCGCAATCGGACGGGTATGTGACCCATATGGTTGCCGCCGATATAGGCAGAGCCGTCACGCATCTCGGCGGCGGACGTATGACCAAGAGCGACGCGATCGACTTCTCCGTGGGCGTAATAATGCACGTTGCGATAGGCTCCGAGGTGAAGAAGGGCGACGTTCTGTGCGAAGTGTTCCACAACGGCAAGGGTCTGCAAGAAGCTGAAGAACTTATCAGTAACGCCATTACGATAGGCAACGACAAGCCCGCCGAACACAAGATAGCTTACGCCTATGTGGGCAAGGACGGAGTGGAACTGTACTGATGTCGCAGATCAACATACTTGTCAATTACTACAATTTCGACGGCGATTGGGCGCGACCGTATCTTGCGGAATATTTGAAAAACAGACCCCATGTACTCATTTTGCCCCTGGCGTACCGCGAGATCCAAGCGACGGATAACGCCTCCTGGCTGAAAATTTACGGCTGCGGCGGCGAGAAATACGACAATATCGTAAGCCCGTTCCTCTCATACGGTTATCGTCAAGAGGATATCGAGTGGCTCAATCCGTACGACGAAACGGATCACCTCGGGCAGATACGGAACGCCGAAATGTTGTTCTTTACGGGAGGAATGCCGGAGAAGGCCTTGGCGCGTCTGGAAGAGTTGGGCTTGACGGAAGCGGTATTGCGTTTCGACGGCATAGTGGCAGGCGCGTCCGCAGGCGCTATGCTTCAATTGGAGACATATCACATAACGCCGGACGACGATTACGACGCGTACGGACTGTGGCAAGGCTTGGGACTTGTCAAGGGATTGGATCTGGAAGTTCATTATCTCGATACCGAGTTGCAGAACCGTTGCGCGCTGCGCGCCGCGCGAGAACACGGCTTGCCTGTTTACAAAATGTGGCACGAGGGCGGTCTGCTCGTTGCGGACGGCAAGGTGACGGCTATGGGCAGAGTGGACTGCGTAAAGCGATAATACGTCGGCGACCCGCGTCGAGTTGCGACAGGACTGCTCGTGCAGTCCTTTTTTGTTGCCCGACGTATGCAATCCTCGTCAAAAGTTGTTCGTCCGACATTGACATTTAAGCCAAGTTTGATTATAATAATAAATTGTAGTATTATGCACTTTCAGGGGGCGGATATGGCAGATAAATTTGCCGACATTTTGAAATTCAGCACGCCTGCCCGTTGGTGGGGTGAGAAATGGCGCGAGGGCTTGTTCCTCGGCAATGGCAAAATAGGCGCAAACGTTTACGGAGGCGCTTCGGAAGAAAAAATACTGCTTAACGACGCGTCTCTCAGTTGGCGCGGTCGTACGACTGTGGTACCCGACGTATCCGACAGAATAGAAGAGACCAAGCGCCGTATCGAGGAAGGAGACTTCATCGGCGCGCAAAACGTCATTCCTACCGCGCTCAGGCAAAAGAGCTTCCGTCCGCAGGCGGCATATCCGCTGCCGCTGTGCGAATTGAACCTGATATTCGACCAGACCGACGTTACCGACCGCTTCGAGCGCTCTTTGGATATGGCAAAGGGAGAAGCGACCGTTACCTATACCGTAGCCGACACGCGTTACAAGCGGTGCGCTTTTGTGTCGCGCGCGGACAATCTCGTCGCCTACCGCATTACCAAGCAGGGCAACGGAACCATCAGCGTACGGTTGAGCTTTCAGCTTATGCACAGAGTCAATTCTCACACATACGAAGGCTTGTGCGATATGCCCGAGGGCGTATCCGTCGCGTACGACAGGCAGAATATGTGCTTTGCGGCGCGCAACGACGACAACGGAACCGATTTCGGCGCGGTGGCGCGGCTGCATGTCCTCGGCGGAAGCGTGCGCGCGGAAGCAGACCATGTGGACGTTCTGCACGCGCAGTCGGTATTGATACTCATAAAGACATTTCAGGGCAGCTCCCGCGAAAGGGAGTGGAGCAATCTCAAAGCGCGTTTGCTCACATACAAAGACGGCTATGAGAAGATGCTCAAAGCGCATACGGCGTTACATTCCAGATTGTATGCCACGGCGGAGCTTAACATAGGCAAAAACGACGGCGCAAGCATAGAAGATATGCTGTTGCAGTCGGACAACGGCGTATTGCATCCGCAACTGATAACCAAGCTGTGGCGATACGCGCGTTATCTTACGGTGGCAGGCACTCCCGACGACGGCTTGTTCGAGCCGTGCGGACTGTGGAACGGTTGTTACAAGCCTTATCGCGCCTTTAAGTGTATGAGCGGTCCGCAGCAGATGAGTATGCTGCATATGCTGCAAGGCAATATGTTCGGCAATTTCGAGCAGTCGTTTGAATATTTCTGGAACAACATTGGCGATTACCGCAACAACGCTCAGCGTATATTCGGCTGTCGCGGCATTGCCGTTCCCGTCATCGCGGCGCCCAATACGGGCAGATTGGGCAGTACCGACGTATTTGCGATACATTTCTCGGGGTGCGCCGCCTGGGTGGCAAATCTGTACTATAAATACGCCAAGTACAGCGGCAACGTCAAGTTCCTCAAAAATCGCCTTATACCGTTTATGAAGGAAACGGCGCAGTTTTACGAAGATTTTCTGACGGTAAATAACGGATCGGCGGAGATCAGCCCGTCGGCATTGCCTATGCGTATCGACGACGAGTATTCCATAACCGACCGTCCGCTCGTCGCCAAGAACAGCGCGCTGGATCTGTCCCTTGCCAAGGATCTGCTTGCCAATCTGGTGGAAGCCTGCAAGACCAATAATGTCAAGGGACGTCTTGCCGTATGGCAAAGTTTGTCGGAGCAATTTCCCGACAGACAATGCGCCAGCGACGGGACGTTCAGAGAGTTTGTCAACTCGCTCATTTCGGTAGACTACACGGGCATATCCGACGGAACGCTGTATCCGGCGTATTTCGGTGAGGAAATAGATTTCCTTTCCGACCCGGAAGTAAAGAGTCATTACATAGCCACCGCGGATAAGAAACGCAGCGAGACGGCTCGGCAAAACAGTTACAATATGACGGTGCTTGCGGCGGTTTACGCCCGTCTCGGCGAAAGCGACAAAGCCAACAACTGTCTTACCAACGCGGTAAGGGGTTGTATTATCAACAATCTCGCCTTCCTCGACAAGGATTGGCGCGGTATGGGCATATGCGGCAGCGGCGTCTGGACGCCCGTCCAACTCAACGTCAATATGGTATTCGCTCACGCCGTACAGCAAATGCTGATGTATTCCAAGGGGGATATGATTGCTGTCTTTCCCGCTTTGCCCAAGTGTTGGGGGTGCGCCGAATTCAAGGACTTCGTCGCGGAAAACGGCGTTACGGTAAGCGCGTCATACGATTGCGACAAAAAAACGCTCTCCGTCAGGTTGGAAAGCAAAAAGGAGACGGATATCCGGCTGTATCTGCCGGACTTTGTCAAGAAGCAAATTAAATCCGACTCGGTCAAAACGCTCGGCAACGACGTCCTGACCGTACCCGCGGGCAAGGCGTTGGAACTTCATTACAGAACAAAGTAGGTTATTATGAATCTGACAAAACTCAATCTTATCTCGGAAGGAAAGACAAAACGGCTGTGGTCCACGGAGGACCCGAAACTTGCAATTGCGGAGTTTTACGACGACGCGATGATGTATCACGGCAAGCGCAAGCTGTACTTCGACGGAAAGGGCGCGCTTACCAACGCTATCAACGTGATACTTATGCAGGTACTCGAAGACAACAATATCCCGACGGCTTTCGTCGGCAAGTATTCCGACAACTCTATGGTGGTCAAACTTGCGGAGATGCTGCCGATAGAGGTGGTCGTGCGTAACTATTCCGCGGGGACGATGTGCGACAGGCTCGGCTTGGAATATCACAAGAAACTCAAATTTCCCGTGTTGGAGTTCTGCTACAAGAACGACGAATTGGGCGACCCCGTAATAAACGAATATCACGCTTTTGCAATGGAGCTGTGTACGCAGGAAGAGATGACCTCTATGTGCTACAACGCAATGCGTATCAACAAGGTGCTGTGCGATCTTATGAAAGAGGTTGGCATTATCGTTGCCGATTTCAAGGTGGAGTTCGGACGGGTAAACAAGCGGCTCGTCGTCGCCGATGAGATATCCCCCAACGTCGCCCGTTTCTGGGATAAGAATACGCTGAGACGTATGGACAATGAAGGCAAAAATCCCGAGCAGGAATATCAGAAACTGCTGACGCTGTTGAACCGTATCACCGATTACGGATCGAAGGAGTAAGATAATGAAATGTATGTACTGCGGCTGCGAGGACAGCAAAGTTATCGATTCGCGCTCTACCGACGACGGCAAGAGTATTCGCCGCCGTCGCGAGTGTATAGCTTGCGGCAAACGGTTTACCACGTTCGAGACCATCGAGACGGTGCCTTTCCTCGTAATAAAGCGGGACGGCACCCGACAAATATACGACCGTTCCAAGATCAAGAACGGCGTACTCCGTGCTTGCGAGAAGCGTCCCATATCTATGGCGCAGATAGACGGTATCGTCGATACCATAGAAAAGACGTTGTACAACAGTCTCGACGAGGAGATCACCTCGCAAAAGATCGGCGATTTGGTTATGGAGCAGCTCAAAGACCTCGACGAGGTGGCGTATATACGTTTTGCGGCGGTATACCGTCAGTTTAAGGACAGCGCAACGTTCTTCGAAGAGATGAGCAAAATTTTCAATACCGGCAAGGGTAAGAAAAAACGTTGATGAAGAATATCGAACAGGAACTCAAACTGCAACTTACCGAGAGAGAATACCGTATCCTTCTTGAAGCGTCCGGCGGCGAACCGCAGTTACAGACCAATTACTACTTCGGTTGCGGCGGTATGCCTCGCGACTCCATGGTGCGCGTCAGGCAAAAGGGAGACAGCTATACGTTGTGTTACAAGCGTCGTATGTCGGACGTCGCGCAGGTGGTCGTGTGCGACGAAAGGGAGTGCCCTCTTACCGAAGAACACGCGCGATACATTATCGAGCGCGGCGTTACCAAGGACGAAATGCGCAGACTTCTGGACGTACGGATGGATTTTGCGCTTAAATTGTACGGCAAGTTGGACACATATCGCGTCAAGTTCGTCATAGACAGATGGACGTTGGAATTGGACAGAAACGTATATCTCGGACGTCAGGACTACGAATTGGAATGTGAGAACGACGACGTCAACGAGCTTGAAGGATTGAAGAATTACCTTACTTACACATACGGAGTAGTCGTCAGACAGAGCAGACCCAAGTCGGAACGCTTCTTTGACGCATTGAAAGAATGAAACTTGCCAAAAACTACAAATATATAATTTTCGATTTCGACGGCACCGTTAACAATACGTCCCCGGGCATTTACGCGACGTTTACGGCGGTGCTGGACAAGTTCGGTGTGGACGCTTCGTCGGTGGATCTGTCCCGTCATATCGGACCGCCGCTTGCCGACAGTTACACGAAGCTGTTGGGGGACAAGCTGTGCGAGGAGGCTATCCGGCTTCACAAGGAGATATTCGAGCAGACTCGTGCCGCAGAGAACAGTTACCTTTACGACGGCATAACCGACGTGCTTGCCGCCCTCAAAAACAGCGGCAGATATGTGCTTGCGATAGCTTCGAGCAAATATGAACCTCACGTCGCGGAGTCGCTCGCGTATCATCATCTTACGCAATACTTTGACTGCGTATACGGGCAGACGGAACGTCGCGGTTTCAAGAAAGACGTGCTTGCGCAGCTTATCGGCGACAACGGATGGGACAAGTCCCTGTGTCTGATGATAGGCGATACGCTGCACGATATCGACGGCGCGCGTGCTTGCGGCATAGACGTCGTCGCCGTTACTTACGGTTTCGGCAAGGAAAGCGAATTGAGAAATTCGCACCCCATTGCGTTGGTTTCTTCGCCGAGAGAGATTACGGAGTTGCTTATTTAGTATGAAAAGAACGGATTACAAAAGTTACTTTAAGAACGTTATCGTACCCGTATTCGTATACGGTGCGTTTACGGGATTGCTTGTGGGTACCGTGGTGTATTTCTTCAAATGGATCGCGGAACATCTCACCGAGTGGTCTAAGGAGATATATCGCTATGCACAGACCCGTCCTTGGATCGCCGTCGCGGTGGTGGCGGGAGCGGCGGCATTGGCGTTTGTCGCTTATTTCCTGCAAAAGTGGGCGCCCGAGACTGCCGGCGGCGGAATACCGCGCGCGGAAGGAGTACTCAGGGGTTTGTTGACGTTCCGATGGCTGCGTACGGGTATCGCCGTCATAGTCAACAGCTGGATCAGCTTTTTTGCGGGACTTCCGCTCGGAAGCGAAGGTCCGAGCGTGCTGTTGGGTACGGCTATCGGCGGAGGCACTTGCAAACTGCCCCTTTCGCACAACAGTTGGGATCGCTACATAATGACGGGAGGCGCATGCGCGGGTTTTGCCGTGGCGACGTCCGCGCCCGTCACGGGCATATTGTTCGCGTTGGAAGAAACGCACAAGCGTTTTACGCCGATGATCTTCCTTATGGCAATGAGCAGCGTCCTGTTCGGCGTTACGGCGTCCAATTTGTGGACTTTGGCGCTCGGAGAACATTCCGTACCGCTGTTTAACGTGACTTTTACGCAGGCGTTCGCCCTCAAAGAAATATGGATTCCGCTGCTGCTCGGATTGGCTGTCGCGGGGGTTGCGATAGGGTACAATCATCTTGTATTTTGGATAGGCAAATTCTACGATACCAAGCTCGCCCGCGTACCGCAATGGGCGCGGCTGCTCATCGTATTCGTTCTGACGGCTGTTATCGGTCTGCTTGCGTTCGGCGATTTTGACGGTACCGACGCGCTGTTCGGCGGCGGAGGATTGATCGTTCGCCTTGCAAACGCCGATTTCTCCTGGAAGATAATTTTTGTGTTGCTGGTTATCAGATTCTTTATGATAGCATTCTCCACGGGCAGCGGCGCAACGGGCGGAGTATTCATTCCGATGCTCAGTATCGGCGCATTGCTCGGCGCATTGCTCGGCAACGCTTTTGTGGCTATGGGTATGGATAGCGGCTTGTTTCCGACGGTCGTTATGCTTACGATGTCGTCGTTTATGGGGGCAACGACGCGCGCCCCGCTTACCGCGCTTGTATTTATGGTGGAGAGTACGCAGAGTTTCAGCAACTTGTTTTATGTGGCGATAACGGTCTTTTTGAGCTACTTCCTGTGCGAGATTTTCAAGACGGAGCCTTTGTACGACGTGCTGTTGGAGCGTATGATCCACAAGCAGAACAAGGGCAAGGAACCTGTTATCGTTCGTCTGGTCTACACCGTGCAGCAGGGCGCATTTGCCGTGGGCAAGGCCGTCCGCGACGTGCTGTGGCCCGCCAATACCAAGGTGAGCGAGATCGCCGCGGGGGACGTTACCCGTATGGACGACGACGGAGAAAAGAAGATGTACGTCGGCGACGTTATTACCATTATCACACAGACGTACGACAGAGCCGCCACGGAGAAAGAATTGTCCGAGATACTCGGCGCACAACCGAGCGCGTCGGAAAACGAATCCGCCGCTCCTCCGACCGAGCAATAGCTTTTGCCAAAATTTTTGTCAAATCAATGCAAAATATTAGACAAATCATAAATTGCTGTGTATAATTATTATATCCCAATAAAGGAAAAGGAGAGAAAACGGTTATGGCTCACAGAATAAGTAACGAATGCATCGCTTGCGGAGGCTGCCAAAGTGTTTGCCCGTGCGAAGCTATCAGCGAGGGAGACGGCAAATTTGAAATTGCCGCCGATCTCTGCGTAGATTGCGGCGCTTGTGCCGCTCAGTGCCCCGTAGGCGCTATCGAGGAAGCGTAATCAATGCGCTGACGTTCGATTGCCCGTGCTTGATGCCGTCGCAATCGACGTATATCGAAATCGTTTGAGAAACCGATCTCGTTACCGAGGTCGGTTTTTTCGGCTCTGCGGCAAATGCCGGGGTGCAGAAGTAAATAAAATACAGAAGTCGATTCTGTATTAAAGAGGAATTTTCGCGCGCAATGCGCTTGTCGCGCATAGCGGCGAACAAAGCGAAAACCCATTGTAAGCGGCGACCTGTGCGGCGCTTCCGTATCGGACAGGGTATTTTCGGCACGAGGCGGCAACAATTTTGCGTTGCGGCTTTACTATTTGCTTTTTGTGATGTACAATAAGGATATGCAAGTAATGTTGAAACCTACGGAAAAAATCGAAGATCTGCAATGCGGCGGATTGAAGATCATTCAGTCGAGCGAGGAATATCGCTTTACCACGGACGCAGTGCTGCTTGCCAATTTCTGCAAGGACATGCGCGGCAAGACTTGCGTGGAGTTCGGCGCGGGCAGCGGCGTTATCAGCATACTCATCGCCTACAAGAAACATCCCGCGCGTATCGTCGCAATGGAGCTTCAACCGCAACTGTGCGATATGATGGAACGCAGCGTCCGTCTCAACGATCTGGGCGGTTTGATAGAGGTTTGCAATGTCGATATAAAGAACGCGGCGGAGCTTGTGCGCGACGTTGACGCGGTGATATGCAATCCCCCGTACAGACGAGTAGGCAGCGGCGAGCGGCAGTTGAAGGAGAATATCGCTTTGTGCCGTCACGAGATAGCGGCAACGCTGTCCGATGTGGTGCGGAGCGCGTCGCGAATATTGAACAACAGAGGCAGTTTTTACCTGGTGCATCAGGCGGACCGACTGTGCGAGATCGTCTCTCTCTGCAAAGACAGCGCTCTCGCCGTCAAGGAAATTCTCCCCGTATGTCCCGCGCCTGAGCGTGAGCCGAATCTCGTTCTGATACGAGCCGTCAAGGGCGGAGAAGCCGACTGCAAGCTGCACGCTCCGCTTTATATAACGGACAAGAACGGCAATTACACCGAACGCGCCTCGATATGGTACAACGGCGCGTCAAGATAGCGAAGGCGCCGAACAATCAAAAACATATTAAAAATAAAAGGAGCGCCGAGTCTATCCGACCGACGAACGTTTGGGCGATATGGTTTATTTTATTGCAACTCCCATAGGAAATTTAGGCGAGATCACGTTCCGCGCAGTGGAAACGCTTAAAAGCGTCTCCGCAATATTCTGCGAGGATACGCGGCACAGTCTTATATTGTTGAATCACCTCGGCATATCCAAGCCGACGTACAGTTATCACAAGTTTAACGAGACCAAACAGTTGCAGTTTGTACTCTCTTTTTGCGAGCGAGGCGAGGATGTCGCGGTCATATCCGACGCCGGTATGCCCGGCATAAACGATCCGGGGGCGGTACTCGTCAATGCGTTGAAGGAAAAGGGATATCCGTACACCGTGGTAAGCGGGGCAAGCGCGTTTGTCAATGCGTTTGTATTGAGCGGTTACGAGCCGCCGTTTACCTATTACGGATTTCTGCCGGACAAGAAGTCGGATCGCGACAAACTTCTGGACGGCTCCGTCGGCGTTGCCGTATTCTATGTGTCGGTACACGATCTTCAAGAAAATATGCAATATCTTTGCAACCGATTGGGCAACCGCGAGTGCTGTCTCGTCAAGGAACTCACCAAGGCGCACGAAACGGTGCGGTTTTGTCGTCTCGGAGACGTTATCGACGACGACAAGGGCGAATTCGTGCTTGTGGTCGATCGCGGCGTTGCCGTCAATCCGTTGTGCGAGCTGCCCGTCAAGCAACATCTCGAATACTATATGAAAGATGGCATGAGCAAGTCGGAAGCCGTCAAGGCGGTCGCCAAGGATCGCAACGTGCCGAAGAACGAAATATACAAATTGACTATCTGATCGCCGCGCGGTCATAGTCTGCACACAACAAATATTTTCGGAAATTTTTTGCGCGACGATGCAATAAAATGCGTCGTTTGCGCGTTATTATTACGACAAGAGGAACGAAAATGGCTTCGGAATCTTATGTAAGTCCTCGTCGGAGAGCGATTGACGAGGCAATATACGGAATAGCCAACGGCGAGGAGGACGCATTAAAGGATCTGTACGAGCAAGCAAGCGGCGCAGTGTACGCATATGCGTTGACGGTGACGGGCAACTTATACGATGCGCAGGATATTATGCACGATACCTTTGTAAGGATATACGAATCCGCGCCGAGCTACATATCAAAGGGCAAACCAATGTCCTGGATATTGAGAATCGTCAAGAATCTGTGCTACGACAAATTCAGAAGCAACAGCCGCAGGGCGGACGTGACGGAATTGCAATTGGAAAGACAACTCGTCGAAAGCGGCGCCGAGCCTATCGACAGATTGGTGATCACCAAATGTCTTACCGAACTCGGCGAAGACGAACGGAAGATAGTCGTTATGCGCGCCGTGGGCGGATTGAAACATCGCGAGATAGCAAAGGAACTTGACTTGCCGTTAAACACGGTACTGTCCAAGTACAAACGAGCGATAGCCAAGCTCAGAGAATTTATGAAAGGAGAATACTATGACTGACAAACAAACGGAACATCAGGTAAACGAAAGTTTCAACAGAACGAAACCGAACGTCTATGACAGCGTGTCCGCCGATTGTCCTGCAAGGACGGCGAAGGTCAACACCCGCAAAGCAGGCATATGGGGTTGGAAATTTGCCACATGCGCCCTGTCGATAGTACTTGTGATAGCGGTGGTATTCGGTGGAATAGGCTTCGGCAAGTTGGACGGCACACGTAAACAGTTAAACAAATTGCAGGCAAGTTTGCAGGCAGGTATGGATTCGGATAAAGCCGTGTCCGCTATTACGTTGGACGTCAATCCGAGCGTGTCCGTCAGGATAAACGAATCTCGGCGCGTTGTCGAGGTGGAGGCTCTCAACAAGGACGGCAAGTTGATCGTCGGCGATATGGATCTGCGCGGAGTACAACTCAACGTCGCAGTGAACGCGCTTATCGGCTCTATGCTGCGGTTGGGCTACCTGCGTACCGACGCCAATTCGGTATTGGTAAGCGTAGACGCCGCGCAAAGCGACTATGACGCGTTGGTGGAACTCGTAACGGAAGAAATCACGCTTAAACTCAAAGAGGGCAATATCGCCGCAAGCGTCTTGTCTCAGTGGATACGGGAAGGGGACGACGCCAAGCAGCTTGCCGATAGGTTGAATATTTCCGTAGGTAAAGCGCAACTTATCAACGGTATACTGTCCAATACGCCGGAGGGCGTTTACACTGCGGAACAGCTTGCCGCTCTTACCGTAAACGAACTCAATATTATCCTCGAACAACTCAATATCCCGCGCGACGAACTGACGCACAGCGGTTCGGCAAGTCAATCGGGATATATCGGACGGGACGCGGCGATCGCCGCGGCGCTCGTGGCTGTAAACGCAGACCTTACGGAGCAGGACGTGGGTGAGATAAGGTGCAAGATAGACAACGAGGACGGCGTTATGGTGTACGAAATTGAGTTTGTCTATGGCGATAAGGAATACGACATAGATGTACACGCCATCACGGGAGATATAGTCAAGTTGGATTACGAACACGTGCGTCCGACAACCCCCGCGGAAAAGATTCTTGACGAAAGCGAGATAATAACGCTCTTCTTCGATACCATCAAAGTGCCGGAGGAGATTCGCGGAGATTATCACCCGCAGGTAAGTTACCATCGCGAGGACGGCGATTACGAAGTAAAGATGCTGTACGACGGAATAATGTACGAAATAGAATTTGACCGTTACGGAGAAGTAAAGGACTATTCTCAAAAACCCGTTCAGGTCCCGCCGGAGTTGCCTCCCGATGAGCAATGGTCGGGCAACGCGCCGAGCGAAGGATATTCCGACATTATGAGCAAGGTATTCAACTACATTGCCAAGAGGGAAAATCTCACCATATTGGAAGAAGATACCTTTGAATGGGAGATTGAGAAGGACAACGAACACGGTCAAGCCGTATATGAGGTGGAGTTCAAGTGGCGCGATCCCGTCACGGGGCGCGTGTACGAATTCGATTGCGAAGTGGACGTGCGCACATCGGAAGTTCTCCGTTACAACAAAGAAATAGACGATTGACGAACGAAATACAATATGAATTTGATCGGGACAGGGCAAAGACCCTGTCCTTTTTGCACGTCGGCGTCGTCCGATGAAAAATTTTGACAGCTAAACTTGCAAATGCGTGCTGCCGAGTGGTACAATTTAATTGTGGGGTGCAAAGGGGACATGCGCTCCGAAACAAGGAAAATCCCGAGGGACTGTGTTTTTCCTAAATCGATAAGGAGAAATACAATTTTATGGATTTTGCAACTTTTATGTCGCAATTCGGCGGTTTGTCTTGCGACAATGCGTACCTGTTGTTGTACGCAATTGCAACTTGTTTGCTGACTCAGGCGGTCAAGAAGTTATTTATCGACAGAGCCAAGGTGGAAATACTGCATAAGTTCGATCCTACGCCGTTGCTGCCCTTTATCTTCGGGACGGTATTTGCGGTGATAGACGTGTATGTGGTGCAGGGCGCCCGCGGTTTCGGGTTCTCCGACTTGATGCACATAGCGTTGACGGCTATTGCCATCGGCGCTCTGGCATCTACGGGGTTCAGATTTGTCAATTCCGTATCGGGGCAAAGCCTTTCCTCTTTGATGAAAAACGACGTATTCGGAGTTTTCTACACGCAGCTGTTGTACATCGGCGGTATACGCGAGCGAATCAAAGACAACGAGCTTACCATGCAGGAATTCATCGATACAGTCAAACAATTGACGGCAAGCGCGGAGGACATCTGCAAGCAGGATTGCAACGCGGAAACCAAGCGGAAACTGCTTGCCGAACTGCTGGACGGTTTGGTGGACGAATCGGGTATCGACGCCTGCGTAAGCGCCATATTCGATGCTCTTACGGCATTGTTCGCAGACAGGTAACAAAAATCGGCTGCTCCTCTCGGGGAGCAGCCTCATTTGTCGAATCTACATGGCTCTGTGGCAAATGTTGGTGTTAAAGCAAATTATAAACAAAAAAGTCTGTCTTACCCCAACATTATGCCATCAGAGCCACCGACAGTCGCTCGGGTATTCCACGCAAAAAGGCTTCACTTCGGGCTATGCCCTCGTTGCAGATTATTTTGCGTTGGAATACCCTCGCTCAGCCGTCGCAGCTCGCCCTTGACAGTACTGCCCGCGCTGATTGCGCGGGCAGTACTGTCGTGCGGCTGCTCCTCTTTCCATAAGGTCCCCGACCACCCAGCCCTGTCCGCAGGGATAATGTCGGAAATTGCGTATATAAGCCGTCCCTTCGTCGTGCATAGATTGTATCGTGCAATAAATTCTATTACGACTAAGGGAAGGGGGACCGCTTGCGGTGGAAGGGATTGACGGAAAGAATATTAAATTTATACTTTATAACAAGCGCCGCGCAGGTCGCCGTTTGCAGGCGGAATTTTCGCTTTGTTCGCTGCTATGCGCGACACGCGCATCTCCGCGCGCTCAAATTCCTTTTTAATTTATAAGTCGACTTCTGTTTTTCATTTACTTCTGCATTCCAACATTTCTCACAGAATCATCTACAAAGCGCGCCGATAAAGTCGAGTCGCGCGTATACCTATATGGCAATTTGCAAGCGGCAAAGCTTACAGATATTGTTTGAGATTTTCAAATTTTCCCTCTTCGTAGCGAAGCACTTGCTTTTGCAGCTGCGTTACTTCGGGATTTACGTCGTCGTTGTCGCGTATCATTCGGTAAAGGTCTATTATGCCGTTCAATGTTCCTTGAAGCATTATCTTTGCAACGTGACTTATGCTTTTGTCCGTCATCATCTTCGCCTTGATACCCATATTCGCCATCGTTACGGCGAATTTCGGCGCGGGCGTAGGGTCGAAGTTGAGTTGTTCGCACATTTCGTCCAATTGTTCGACGTAGTGATCGTATTGTTCCACTTGCTTGTGCAGCGTCTTGGTGACGTCCTGCTTCTCCACATAGGGCAGCAGCGTCTTGATACAGCTTTGCGCCATCGTTACGTTCTTGTACAAGTCGCTCATCGCTTGACGCGTTTTTTCCACGTCGCAGTTGTTTTCGGTAACGGGCGTCTGTTGCGTTTCCTGCTGTTCGGGAGCTTTTTTCTTGTCGTTAGTCGTCGTCATCTTCAAATGCCTCCTCCCAACTCAAATGCGCGTCCTCGATTTGCAGCCAATCGGGATTGAAATCGTCAAACAAACGGTTGCGGCAAGTCTCGTAGTTTGCATAGTATTCGTGATTGTTTTGTCTGCTTTTTGCCATAACTACCTCCTGTATTTGGAGATAGTATGAGCATAGCTCCGAGAAATATGCTTGCTGCGGTGAAGTTTGCCGCTGCGCCCGGCTTTGCGGTGATAAATATTGCCCCACAAGCAGAGCGTTTGCCGCGTTGCACCGACGATCCGTATTGTTAAGTTGCGGATTATGCCCGAGAAGCGCGAGTTCTTACGTCGCTTATGAATTCTGCGATTATTCGTTCGTAACGTGCGTTGTCCTGCATATAACTCAAACCGTGTCCCGCGCGAGGAAATATTTCAAGTTGGGCGTCGCCTTTGCAGTCGGCAAATATCCTGCGGCTCATTTCGCAGGGGACGATCTCGTCTTCTTCGCCGTGAATAAGCAATATGGGTATATCCGTATGGGCGACGGCGTGCAACGCGTTTGCGGAGTTCAATCTGAACCGCCCGAAAATCTCCGCGCTCAGGCGGATAAAAGGCATCATAAATTTCGGACTGAGGTGCATCTTCTTGCAGCTGTCGGCGATGATGTCCTCGGGAGAGGCGTAGGGGCTGTCGGCGATTATTCCCCGTACGTTATCCGGCAGATCCAATTCGCTTGCCATAAGCACCGTCGCGGCGCCCATAGATACGCCGACAAGCCATATTTCCGTATCCTTGCCGAAGCGTTGCAGGGCGTAACGGATCCAACTCAACACGTCAAAGCGTTCTTTTACGCCGAAAGTTATCGTGTGCCCTTGGCTTTCGCCGTGTGCGCGCAGATCTATCAGCAGCGTATTGAATCCGTATTTCCGCGCAAGTTTGTTGCCGCCGCAGAAGTCGCGCACGCTTGTACCGCGGTACCCCGGGACCTGTATCTGCAACGGCGCGCCGTCGGCAACGTGATAGTATCGCGCCGATAGTTTCAGCCCGTCGAAGGACGTTGCGTACACTCTCTCAAAGGGTACGGCTTCCATCTCGGCAATGAGGGACAGCATTTTGTCGCGATTTTGCAGAAAGTGTCTGCCTTCGGGCAGGCGGTAGTGGTCCTCCGTCTTGTGATGCCGTTGATAAAAGGGCTTGAAATATGCAATTAACAAAATCACCGTCAGGCACAACAGCACCAAGCCGTTTACAGCCAATGCAACATATAACCAAATCATAATAGATTCAATTTACATTAAAAGGGGCGTTTTGTCAAGCTGTATTATGTCGTTGGGCACGTCGTCGCTTATCCCGACCTATGCCGCGAAAGTGTCTCCGACCGCTTTTGTCCGAGCAGCGTGCAAGTATATTTTATTTGCCTATAACGTCGATTATTATTGACAATAAGACGTTTCGATGATATACTTACGTCAATTACAAATGTAATAATGGCAAATTTTTACAACAAGGAGTATATCGTCTATGACTTACGAAACGGACGGTTCTCGCAGATCCGTCAATAACGAGGAACGGCTTGCGGGTTTGCGTCGGCACAGCGAGGAAGTTAACAAATTGGTAGTGGAGAGTTTGCAAGGGGCGTTGCTTCAACTCATCGGCAAGAAACCTTACGACAGTATCACGATAACGGAACTTTGTCGCAAGGCGGGCGTATCGCGCATGGCTTTTTACGGCAATTTTCAGAGCAAGGACGATATTTTCAACCGCATTGTAGTCGATTTGCATCACGAGATGATTTCCGTTGTCGGCAGTCCTTTTCGTCGTGCGTTCACCGATAGTTGGTACGGCGAAATGTTCCGTTTCGTCGCGGGCAAATCCGATATCCTCAAACCGATCTTTGCCGCGGGTTACAGCGACAAGTATCTGAGGCTTGTCAATTCGATGGTGCGGCGCATTCCCAACCTTGCCGACGAGGACAAATATCTTGCGTTGCTGTGGAGCGGCGGTATCATCAATGCGACTGTGCATTGGATAACGGGCGGTTGCAAGGAAACTCCCGAGCAGATGGCTCGTTATTGCAGTATGTGTTTTGCCGATTTCATCCCCACGCGTTTGCTGTCGGCAGGCTGTCGGACGACAAGATAAAATAAAGTCCCGACGGAATCATTCCGTATCGGGACTATTTGTTTATATTCAATATATCGTCTGCGGAGCAATCGAGAAAGTTACACAGCTTGGACAGCGTTGCCAACGTCGGCTGTATCCGCCCGGAGACGTATTGCGACACCGTCGGCTTGGACACGCCGATAGCCTTGGCGATTTCCGTTTTGCTTTTGCCGGACGTTTCGATCTCCCTACGAATATTTTCGCTTATTTGTTCATCAAGAGACTTAATTTCTTTATTTTCATCAAGTTGTTTCATACCAATAATATTAGGCAATACCTAAGTTTTATGCTTGACAGTTAGGTGACACTTAATTATAATATGAATTGTTAGGCATAACCTAACAATAAATAAAAGGAGAAAATCAAAATGAAAAAGCAAAAGACAAATATCGGGCGACTCATCAGAGTTGTTTGTATTGCGATGTTTGCGGCGATAGCGGTATCGTTGCTTGGTCTTGCGGCATGCAAACCGGACGAATCCTCTCACAAGCACACGCTTACGGTAGTATCGAAGCAAGACGCAACCTGCACCGAGAAGGGCAACGAGGCGTATTGGAAGTGCGACGGCTGCGGCAAGATGTTTTCCGACGGCGAGGGCAAGAACGAGATACAATCCGTTCCCGAAATAGCCGCCAAGGGTCACAGCGTACCGACAATGACGGAGACCAAGCCTGCCGATTGCACCAACAAGGGGCAGAAGTCGGGCAAGTGCGAGGTGTGTCAACAAACCGTTACCGAGGATATCCCCGCATTGGGACACAACGCCGTGTGGACTGCCGTCGATGAACAGACCCACATAAAGAAATGCACCCGTTGCGAGTATACGGAGGGCGACGCCGAACCGCACAATTTTGTCGGGGACGAATGTACGGATTGCGGCGCAAAGAAGGCGATCAAGCCCTACACGCTTTCCGAAGACGGCAAAACGCTTACTTTCGGCAGTTATCCTCAGAGCAAAGTGGAGGATACCGCATTGCAGTCCATGCTCAACGCAGCAATTCAAAACAAAACTCCGACAGCCGACAATTTTAACGGTTGGACGGACTACGAGTACTACGTTAACGGACAAATAACTAGCTACACTTGGTATATTGATGTAGACTATCAAGGAGCAAGATATCGCGGAGTGTACTTCACGCTTTATCGTCCGATTCATACTTGGGATTTTGAAGGTGATCCTGATTGGTGGAGTACTCAGTACGACAACGGTTATGAAACGGGTAACGTGTATTGGTTCAAATGGGCGCCTATTAAATGGCAAGTCTTGACTACCGAGGATAATAAATTGCTTGTTATGACAGATTGGATCATAGACTGTCAGCAATACTATCATAACAGTGATGAAGATCGTTATATTGAGGTTGAACCTTATTTTATACAGGCTAACAATTACAAGGAAAGCGAGATACGCGGTTGGCTCAATGAAGATTTTTATGACACTGCTTTTGACGAATTAAGCAAGGAATTCATATGTCAAACCGAAGTGGACAACAGCGCAAGCACAACCAACAGAAGCGATAATAGATATGTTTGCGAAAACACAAATGACTATATTTTTTTGCTTAGTTACAAGGATGTAAAAGATGTTGCGTACGGTTTTGAAAACAATTCTGCAAGTTGTAGTGCACGACACAGAAAAAACACAGATTATGCACAATGCCAAGGCGTATTAACGGAAGAGGGGTATGGTCCGTGGTGGCTTCGTTCCCCTGACTATCAAACCCCAATGGCGGCATCATATGTTTATGGCGATGGTATGATCGATGGGACTAATCTTGATGTCTATTATATAGGCGTTGTCCCTGCTTTGTGGTTGACGTTGTAAAGTTTACCGATAAATTCAGTCAACGCTAACGAGTGTAAAAAAAATTTTATAAAATTATATAAAAAAAGATAAAAAAGCAATATAATAAAAATAGACACACCGTTGCGATTTATCGTGCTTTGTTGCGTTTGTCGTCAACGGTGTGTATATGCAGCTTTGAAGATTATCCAAGGAAAAATTATGAGCGACGAACAAAAGAATTCTTCCAAAAAGAAAAAAATTATCATTTCCGTCGTTGCGGCGGCGGTGGCAGTCATTGTGCTTGTGTTGATATTGGCGCTGTGTCTGCCCCATAACAATCCCGAAGATCCGTACAAGCCTAATCCCAATCCCGGTTCCGATACGCCCTCTCACAAGCACACGCTTACGGCAGTATCGAAGCAAGACGCAACCTGCACCGACAAGGGCAACGAAGCGTATTGGAAGTGCGACGGTTGCGGCAAGATGTTTTCCGACGGCGAGGGCAAGAACGAGATACAATCCGTCCCTGAAATAGCCGCCAAGGGTCACAGTGTACCGACAATGACGGAGACCAAGCCTGCCGATTGCACCAACAAGGGGCAGAAATCGGGCAAGTGCGAGGTGTGTCAACAAACCGTCACCGAGGATATCCCCGCATTGGGACATCAAACGGGCGATTGGCAACTTGACGAGTCCTTCCATTGGAAAGAGTGTTCTCGTTGCGGTCGTGCAGTGGAGCGGGGCAATCACGTATTTGTAAACGGCAAATGCAGCTTTTGCAACTTCGATCAAAATGCCGAAACCGCCGCCGAACTCACATTTGAACTTCTGGACGACGGCAGTTGGTCCGTCACGGGTATGACAAACGGCGGCGTCGCCACCTACGTCGATATCCCCGCAACGCACGAGGGCACCGACGTGACCGTAATAGGAGAGAAGGCGTTTTATTCCTCGCGAATCAAGCGGATAATTTTCCGCAATGAGAACGTGGTGTTGGACAAGGCGTGCTTTTCCCACTGTCACAGTCTGATCGAGGTGCGTTTTGACGAGGGCGTACGCAAAATTTCCACAGTGGAGCATTATTGGTATTGGGATTACCCCGACTATCCTTTCTACAATTCCGAAAAAATCGTCTCCGTCTATCTCGGTTCTGCGGTGAACAGTTTGGAAACGAAGCTGTTCGGCGGATACTCACTGACATCAACTTACGGTTCTGACCCTGTTCTTGCCGAAATCCACCCGACATTTTCCTTCGAGCGTTACGAAGTTTCACCCGACAATGCCAAGTACGGAACGGACGAATACGGGATATTGTACAACAAGCAGACAAAAGTATTGATATTTGTCCCATACAAGTTGACGGGCGACGTAACGGTTCTTTCCGATACGGAGGAGATACGCGACGGCGCATTCGGCTGCGTAAGCGGCGTGACGGCGATAAAGCTGCCCAACGGGCTCAAAAAGATAGGCGAATGTGCTTTCAACTCTACGGGCATTTCCGAATTGACGATACCGGACAGCGTAACGGAGTTGGGCAGACATAACGGCATTGTCGCTCCGTGCTACAATTGCAGATCATTGCGCAAATTGAGCTTAGGCGCGGGATTGCAGTCGAGATATGTATCGGGCATAGGACGTTATCTGCCCGATTCGGTAACAAGTATTACCGTCAGCCCGTCAAATCCCTACATTAAATCAGACGGCAATTGTATTGTGTCTGCCGACGGCAGGTTTTTGTATTTATCCGACAGTTCGGGACGTATACCCGTAGGCGTGACGGGGTTGGAAGATTATGCTTTTACTCCGTTTGGAAAAACGCTGACAAGCGTTACGATACCGTCCGCCGTAAATTTGATTTACGCATATGCTTTTGACGGCTGTACGGTTCTTACAAGCGTTTACTTTGAGGATAAGTCAAATTGGAATATCGTCAAGTCGGACAGTTCGACGGATTATCATCCCGTTGACGTCCCCGTAGACGTGAGCAGTTCGTCAAATAACGCCACGTTGCTTACGGAGACGTATCGCTCCTATGATTGGCGCAAGCGGTAGTATCGACAATGTTGATAACACACGTTTTCCTTACCCCATATCGCATTTTGTGTGATATGGGGCAATTTATTGTGCGACGGAAGTTGCGACGCGTTCAGCGAAATGCGCCGTTACGAGCCGTCGGAGACGTCGTATGGAAAGCCCTCGCCTCCAATCGGCAGGGCAGAAAGCGGCGTCCCCCTGCGCTGCAATTACTCAATTGCCCGATACGGGCAAATTTTGCGAGAAAAGGACGCGTTTTTGTTTGACAATAAGCGCCTTTTATTGTAATATATATATCAGCCGCATAAAAAGGGTCATTTTGTCAAGCGCGGATTACGGATCCGCCACCCCGATAGCGAGTCTTATCAGGAGGTTATGAGTTACAATGTATGCAATCGTAAAAACCGGCGGAAAGCAATACAAGGTGACGGAAGGTCTTGTTTTCGAGACGGAACTTCTCAACGCCGAAGTCAATTCCGCAGTGGAACTCGAAGTTGTGTTTGCCGCCGACGGCGACAGAGTAGTCGCGGGTCCCGACGCAGCCAACTGCAAAGTTACGGCAACGGTAGTAGAGCATGGCAAGGGCAAGAAGATCAACATCTTTACCTACAAGGCAAAGAAGAACGTTCGTCATCGCCAAGGTCACAGACAGCCTTATACCAAGCTCAAAGTCAACAGTATCACTATCGGCTAATGACGGATATCACCATCACACGCAAAGACAATTCCATCGTTGAAGTGAGCGCAAGCGGTCACACGGGTTACGGCGTAAGCGGCGAGGACATCGTGTGCGCGGGGGTCTCCACCTTGATACAGTCCGCGTTGTTGGGCTTGTTGCAGGTGGCAAAGATCAATGTGAAGTTCGACGTCAACGAGGAAAAGGGACTTCTGAGGTTTACTCTTCCCGAGCGTCTCACGGCAGAGGAGCGGCACGACGCCGACGTAATTCTCAACACAATGCTGTGCGGATTGCAGGACTTCTACACGGAGTATTCCGACTTTATCAATTTGGAGGTAATTTGAAATGATGTTCATAAAGTTACAGTTGTTCGCCCACAAGAAAGGAATGGGCAGCACGAAGAACGGACGTGACAGCGAAAGCAAACGCCTTGGCGCAAAGCGCGCAGACGGTCAGTTTGCCAACGCCGGAAACATTCTCGTCAGACAACGCGGAACGCACTTCCACCCCGGCAACAACGTAGGTATCGGCAAGGACGACACCCTGTTTGCACTCATCGACGGCGTGGTCAAGTTCGAGCAAACCAAGACGAGAAGACAAGTTTCCGTCTATCCCGTTGCGGAATAACAGTATCTGCTGTCAAGGGGATTGCGCCTGTGCGCAATCTCCTTTTTTAAGTTACAAAGGCGGACGTTTACTATGAATTTACCCCTTGCATTTACATACGATTCCGAATATTTCAATGTAAAGGACACATTGGAATGCGGACAAATTTTTAGATACAAACGTCTTGCGGAGGACAGATACGGCGTGTATTCGCTGGACAAATATGCCGAGGCGGCGACCGTCGGGGATACCGTCGAGGTGTACACCGACGACGGAGAGTATTTTCGGCGATTTTTCGATCTCGATACCGATTACGCAGCCAAGGTGAAGCGTATATCTGCGCTGTCGCCCATTATGCGCCGTGCGGCTGAGTACGGCAAAGGTATCCGTATACTCCATCAGGACCTTACCGAGATGATATTCAGCTTCATCATCTCTGCCAACAACAATATCAAGCGCATACAGCTGATAATCGACCGCATATGCGACCGATTGGGCGCGGATACGCCTTACGGCAAGGCTTTCCCCACGGCGGACGTCATTGCCGCAAGTTCCGCGGAGTTATTTGCCGAGTTGGGAGCGGGCTATCGCGACAAGTACATAGTGGCGTCGGCTCGTAAACTCGTCGGATACGATCTTGCCTCGTTGGATAAGCTGGACAGCGCCGCCGCTCGCAAAGAACTGATGACGTTTATGGGGGTGGGTCCCAAGGTGGCGGACTGCATACTGTTGTTCGGTATGCGGAGAGGGGACGTATTTCCCGTGGACACCTGGCTCAAAAAGGTGTATCACACATATTTCGAGCAGGGGCACAAGGACGGCGAGATATCGACTTTTTTCTGCAATTTATTCGGCGATGACGCGGGACTTTGTCAACAATATTTGTTTTATTTTCAAAGAAAGTATGGACAAACAACGCCAAATACTGTACAATAAAAAGAAGTAACAGCGGAGGTAACTCAATGCTCAAAGACAGGCATATTGCATTTTTCATCGATGTGGATAACGTCGGACTCAAAAGCGACAATTATTTCAACGTCATCGAACAGCTCAACGGAATGGGGACTATCCTCAGCGGCAAAATATACGGCGCGGGAGAGCGCAAGCACAAGGATATATTTGCCGACGCACAGCTTCACGGCTACAAAGTGGAGCGTCCGATGCGTATCAAGCGCCGCGGAAGGAAGGAATTCGACTCCCGTATATTCGTAGACGTGGTGGACGCCGTGACGCGTACTCCCGCTATCGACGCCGTATGTATCGTTGCGCAGCCCACCGATCTCGTGTATCTGTACAGCTATCTGCGCAGTCGCGGCATCAAGGTCATCGCCCTCGACAACGCCGACGACGCAAGCTGTTCGTTTGTGGACGAAGTGGTGGATCTCGGCGTGGTATTCGAACTCAAACTGTCGGATATCGACGCTTTCGGCTCGCTCAATATAGCGGATATGCCTGCGGCGACGGTGGAACAACCCGTTGAAGAGGCGCAAGAGGATGCAGAACAGGGCATAAGTTCCGAGCGTACGGACGAGCTGCTCAAAGAGATCGACCGCCTTAAAACTGCCGTTTCCGACGAGCAAACGGACTCCGCCGAAGATGTCGAACAAGCAGCGGAACCGGAAACGACGGCTCCCGTCGAAGAGACGTCCTCATCGGACGCCGACGGCAATATGGCAAGCATAGTCGACGAAGCGAAATCTCTTCTCGAACGCATTGCGGAAATGCGCGAGGAACAGAATTCTCGCGAACGCCCCGCTTCGCAGGAGACGCCGCAGCAAGAACAACCCCAAGCGCAGACGGCAGCCCCCGACGTATCGGAACAGCCGACGGAATCTGCCCGTCGCGACGAAACTCCCGTATCGCAGCAATCGGGTCCGCGCGCGGCGTACGCGTCCTCCAACGACGGCGACCTCATCAAGCGCATAGAGGAGATCCGCCGCAACAGTCGGGACGGCGACGACGAATTTGTCGAGGAAATCCGTAAACTTCTCGACGGTTTGGAGTGATCCCGCAACCCGAACGCAATACCCGCGCATAGCGGCGGTAATACGGACGTAAGTCCCTCTTGCCGACGCAGAGCTATATTGCAAGTTTGTAAATGTATATCAATTTGACCCCATTTGGGCAGTCTCCCCGTTGCACAACAGCAACGGGGAGAATTTTTTTGCACACCGACCAAACGCACGTCTGTACGGTTGACTGCGCAACCGACCCCTGACGGGGCGCAAGCGCAGCATTGGGACCACGAAAAGGCGCCCTTTCAAGCGGAAGTGGGCGTGGCGCGGAAAGTCAATCACAACAGTGTGTAGTGATTCGCCCTGAATGTAGAGGAATCAATCTCGTATCATATTACAAAAGCCTCCCTTTCTGCCCCTTTGAGGGGCATAAGGGGAGGGGGACCACCGATAGGTGGTGGTGGGGTTTGATAGGGTGAATTTTACTAACTTCGACCTTGTAACACCGAGAGCGAGGGTATTCCAACGCAAAATAATCTGCAACAAGGGCGTAGCCCGAAGCAAAGCCTTTTTGCGTGGAACACCCGATGCGACTTACCTCACTTGCCGCTTTGCGGCAAACTTCACTTTATTCCCGTCAGTCCCTTTCACCGCGCATAGCGCGGTCCCCCTTCCCTTAGTCGTAATGTATTTTCTTGCACGATACAATCTATGCACGACGAAGGGACGGCTTTATATACACAGTTTCCAACCTTGTCTCTGCGTTTGGTCGGATAAAAAAAACCTCTCCGCAAAGGGAGAGGTAAAAAAAACTATTTTGTTTTGCAAAGTTTTATTTATCGGTTGCGTCAGGATAGCGACAGAAAAACGAACCACTGCGTCATGGAATTTCCGACTTGCATTCCCGTGCCGCTCGGTTCTACCGTGTAGGTATCGTCGGTGAATACAAATCTGAATTGCAGATTGCCGTAATCGTTGAAACCGACGGTTCCTTCTACCGTCTGATCGCCGATCGAGAGGGTGATCTTGCTGCCGTCGGCGCTGACGGAGAACGTTACCGTCGTTTGTCCTGTGGCAAGCCGAACTGTTCCTCTATAAGTTTTGCCGCGGTAAGGCGTCAGGTCGGGTTCGCCGAGATCGGGCGGAGTTCCGTCCGTACCTTCGCGGATCAAGTCTATCGAAACATTTTGATATATTGTCGAATCATAGTATTGATAGCGCAACTTGTTGGTGTTGAGAATGAGAATATTGTAAGACGTCATATTCACATACAAATTGAAATTGTCGTACTGATTGTGGTTACGCGTGTAATTTATGCCGTCTATGATATCCAACTCAATGACTTGCTCGCCCATCTCGAAGATGACGCGGTCTGCCTTGACGGTGAATTTGTAAGTTACGCCGTCTTTTTCGCCGACAAATACTCCGCCGACAAATTCTTCCCATCTGCAATGGTTCATTTGCAGACTCCATCTGTCGCCGTCCACCAGATACAACTGCTCGTCGTAGTTGCTGTCGTAACGGTACATAAGCCACATATCCTTGCCGTCCACTTTGAGCGCAAAGCCCTCGGCGGCGTCGAAGGAAAGAACTTCCACATTCGCCTCGGAGCCGCCAATCGTAAGGTCGATGGAGCCGTCCTCGCCGATATTGAGGATGTAGATGAAGTCGTTGGTCGGGTAGTAGGATACATACAAGCCGACATATTCGGAGTAATCCGCTTGGTAATCGGCAAAAAGCAATCTGCTTTCGCTTGTGCCGTCGTCAAATATTACATAGCCCGTCATCAAGCCGTAAGTTACGGTGTAAGACGTCTCGCCGCAATTAAAGGTGAATGCTATGCTTATCGAAGAACGGAAGTAGTCCGCCGAGGCTATCGCCTTGACGTCGGTGATATTGAGCGGTTCGCCGTTGACTGTTACGACAAGTTCGTTGTCGTCAAATTGTACGGATACTTTGCCGTCGGAGAATACGCCGCCGATGTATTCGGACCAATCATCCGTTACGTCTACGTTATAATCCAACCAATAGTATGTCACGGCGGAGCCGTCGTCTATCCACAGTTGCAGACTCTGCATATCTATGGTCTGTATCTGATAGCCCTCGTCGCCCGCAACAAAGGAAATCACCTGACTCTGAATGCTGTCAGTTGTATACAGATACCAGGAGATATTTGTCGCGGTGTATGTCTTGCCGTCCGCCGTAGTGAGCGTCAAGCCGCTTGCCGTGATGGTGATGGTGCAATCGCCGTATATCTTGCCTTGCGTGCTGCCGCTGCGCCAGGTTCCGATGAGATCCGCCCACTTGCAGGCGATAAGCGTTGCATTTGCGGCGCCGCCGAGAGCGATACTGCCGTCGGCATTGACGGACAGGGTGTAATCGGCGTCCTCTACCGAGAAGGAATACTTGCCGTCAGCTTCGGTCACATCCGTTACGAAGTCCTCGTTGAAGTAAATGCCGCGGTGGCTGAGTATAAGCACATATTCGCCCGATTCGGAAGCGTACGTTCCGTGCAGCGAGTAGGGTATGGCGGTTGATTTGCCGAGAGTTACGTCGCTGTCGCCATGGTATATTACGTCCGATCCTTCGGGAGCAAAGGTGTACTCCGTGCCGAAGGAGAGGTCGTCATTGAGCGTTATGAATGTGTAAGCGCCGTTTTCGTAGGAATAAAGTATCGCGGGGACGGAGTTTTTGCCGTCGGCAGTGATATACACTCCGTCGTCGGCTACTTCGAGTATAACGTCGTTGTACTGCGAGCGCCATATGCCGCGCAGGCTGTCGAGGTTGCTTTCGCCTTGGTACTCATTGACCGTCAGCGCGGTGAGGACAGGCTCGATTAACGTCATACGGCTGTCCATATAAGTTGATTCTATCAGACAGAGCGTGTCGATGCGAGTAAGAGAGCTGTATTTCTCCTCGTTGTATCGCGGCGTTTGCAGACGGTAATAGGTGCCGCCCATATATACCTGCAACAGGAAGTAATATTCGTTCTCGTTCCAGGAAATAGGTACGCCTACCGCAGCTACCATAATATCGTCATTCTCGGTAAACTCCATATCCAGCGCTCCGTTAAATGCGATGTGAGACGCGGTGATGTCCAGCGTAAGTTCTTCACCCGCACCGTAAATGCCCCTGTATTGACCTATGAACAGCGACCAACCGGGAGCGACTACGAGCGTAACGTCGTCGGTAAGAGCGTCGCTTGTGAGAGACAGCGTGCCGTCGCCCGCCAAGCCGAATGTATACGTATTGCCGTTCCACTCAAAGCTGTAACGTCCGTCGGACGCGGGCGTAACGCCGAGAACCTCACTGTAATTTGCGGAAACGCCTTCGTTGTCGATGACGAGCAATATCGAACCGTCGTCCGTTATCCAATTGTGCCACAAATCGGGATTTGTGATATTGAGTACGTCGAACAGTTGGCAAAGGAGATTGCCGTTTACGTCTATGACGTTGATTGCTTCCGCTTCCTCGTCGTCACGGGCAATGGTGGTGAGCTGACCGTTCACAAGCAATGTGAAGTCGGCGAGAATGTTGTAGTTAAGCACGGTCACTTCCGCGGCTTTGCCGTCGATGGTTACGGAAACCGCGTCGGCGGTAACGTCAAGTTCGTAATTCTTGCCGTCCAATATTCCGTAATGCTTGCCGAGCAACGGGCTGTCCGACCAATCCATTGCAGCGTCTTTCTTGGCGAGGAACAGCGGCATGTCGAAGTCCTCTCTGTTATACGCAGCAAAGGTATCCAGGAACGGAACGACCATCTGCTGCTTGCCGTCCGCTTCGAACATAAAGCGCGCGGCGGAGCTGTCGCTGGAATAATCGTAGTACCACAGCAACATAGCGTCGTCCACTGTGACGGTGGAGGCGTCCTTACCTGGAGCGGTGGTCGTGATAACTATCCGATTGAGTCCGTCTTGCTGCTGTATTTCCACTTTGTATATGGTGCCGTCGGCGTCTTTGCCGTTATATTCGCCCACATACTGAGACCAATCGTAGTCGATACGATTGAGCATAACGTAATCCATGCTGTTCTCGTAATCGAGGAACAGCGCCCAGGTTCTGTAATTGGTGTCGTTTTGCAACATCAGGTATTCGCTACCGTCCTCAAACTCTATCAACAGTACATAATTTTCAAATGTTCCTTCCAGAGTTACGTTGGTAGCGACCTTTTTGTTTCCGTTGACTGTAACGGAAAATTCTTTGTTGGAGATATGGACGTTGTAGACGTCGCCGTTTTGAGATTGAGCATAGTAATCGGCGAAATCTATTTCCGAATAGGAGCAGTGAGAAAGTTCCGCAATTATCGGCTCGCCGCCATCCTCGGAAACAGACAGTTGCAGGCAGCCGTTTTCGAGCATCTCGAAGCCGTATCGCAACGAGTGGCTTGCGCCGTCGTGCCAACTGCTACCCGTCATGTAATAGTTGCCGTCATCGTCTTGTGTTATGGTGCCATATGAAAGACCGCTTGTACTGCCGTCAACGCGTATGGTAACGGTATATTTCTTCTCGTTGTCGATCCAGAAGCCGATCATTTCCACAGGCACATTCGCGGGAATGGCGTCTTCCGGAATTTCAAAGGGCAGTTCGGCGGTGTTCCATTCGCTGAACGTTATCGTATAGCTGTCGCCGTATTCGGTGGATAAATCAATCGATTGAAGAACGCCCTGTTCGTCGAGACGGACTGTAAGTTGATAGCTTCTGTTCCATTCGTTGTGCAGGCTGATGCCGGGCACAAGGGGAGCGCTGTCCTCCAACAATCCGGAGGACTCGTAGCCGGATCCCGTCGTAGTCAATACCATAGCGTCGAACATACGCAGTTGGTAAACGTTGGGTTCCGTTTCCTCCATCAGTTGCACGTTGAAGTCGGCAAAGTTGGCGCTGAGTTCATATAAGGTTGAACCGCCCCAATAAAGAGAACCCTTGGAGAAGGCGCCGTTGTACAGATAGAAAATGTTGGCGCTGCCGTCCTCGCGGCGATATAAGTTAGTGCCGCCCGATTGATCTTCGTAGATAGCTTGGTTGGTGGCTATCACATCGTACTCTTCCGGAGATGAAGACGAGCCGGCGGCGGGGAAACTTTGGTAATGAGCTTTGTAGGACGTTGTCGCTGCGGCGGTTTCCAATGCCGTTTGCAGTTTTTGCTGACTTGCGGTGGTCTCTGTGTAATCGCCTAGCCAAGCCGGGTCTATACGCTTGTCGCTTACGTTGAGAGTGTAAGTGGTCTTGTAAGTGTGCGGATCGGAGCTTGAATAAGCGCGGGTGGCGGTTTCAAACAAAATCGTCTCGATTTGTCCGTCGTCGCCCTCTATGAGCGTTGCCGATTCGATACTGTCGTTGAAGCCGGTGATGGCGCTGAGTACCTGCGCGGCTACGGACATATCCTCGAACTTCCACACGCCCTTGTCGGCGTATACGATCTGGTTGGGCAATATGGCTTTGAACGGATTGGCAATATCGTCCATAGTGAACAGTTCGCCGTTCTCGTTGCCGAGGGGCATAAAGTAAGTCGTACCGTCGGCGTAGTGGGCTACGTTGCCTACGTAACCATTGTAGGAAGCATATTCGCCCGTCATGCCCGTTATTTCCGTTTTGAGCGAGGCAAGCGAGACGCGGCCGTTGCTCTCGTTAATGACGAGGTTGTACACGGCGTTGAGCTTCTCGTCGAATATGCCGAGGATACTGAATGTAGTGGTGGGACGCCTGCTGCTGTCGAATACGTCCACTCTGCTGCCTTCGAAAGCGATGTCTCCGCCGAGCGCGTCAAGTTGAGCGCGGTCTATCTGGCGAACCATAAAGTAGACGATGACGGCGCTGTCCTCGGTGACGGTGAACTTGTACACGCCGTTTTGCGGCGAGATCTCCGTCCCGTTGACTTCGACTGCCTCGACCATTTTGTCGTCGTTGGGCGTGATGTTGACTGTCACTTCGTCGCCCGCCCAATATTCGCCGTCGTGTTCGGGGGCGCTAAGCGATGCCGTGCCGTCTTCGGCAGGGTCCGCGCTGACGGTAATAGTGCATACCGTCGGCACAAATTCTTCAAACGTCACTTCAACGGTCGTGTCGCCGGTTATTTCAAAGGAGTATGTACCCCCCCCGTTTGAATTTCCGCATCCTGACCGTTGACCTTTAAACTACGCACGGTATAATTGCCTTTGGGAGTTACCGTAACGGTTACTGTTTCGCCCTCGTCATACAGTTCGCCCTCTGCGGGTTTGCTGACGGAGACGGAACCTTGTTCCGTGTTGTATTGCGCCACCGTTACCGTAAATCCCTTTTCGGAATCGCAGGCGGCAACAATCAACAGGGTGCTTGTCAACGCCAATGCGACGCACAGCGCGGCAAGCACAAGCTTTTTGATTTGTTTCATACCTTTTCCCTCCTGTTTTTATTGCAATTTTCGGCAAACCCTCGTATTTTTTTGACAATTTACCTTAAATTGAATTTGAAATAATAAGTAATATTTTAACATTTTTTCAATTATCGCGTAAAGCAAATGAAAATAAAAAAATCGTAAAAATTCGGTAAAACGCCACTCGTCATCCGCTTAAAGTACAGTGCAATAACACGTTCGGATATGATTTATATGTATTTGTTTCGTCGTTTAGGCGGTCAGGTACAGGCGGATAAGTACGGTATTTGCACGGCGCGCGCCCTTTGACGGTCTGACGGCACGGCAGATATCGTCGGCGAGTCCGCCGCGCTTACGTATTATTTACGATAAGAGGAGCGTTGCGCGCTATCCTTTTTTCGCTGCCGCGGTTGTGTAATATATAACTGTCTACTTGACAATATAGCGCAAAAGTGGTAGCATATAACAAAATGGATTACTATGTCCGTAAGGAGAAAATTATGACAGTAAGACCGTATGAAAAGAAAGATTTTCGCTATGTTCAGGATATCTGCGTCGCCACGAGCAAGTACGCGGAAGAGGATTCTCCGTCCAATCGCGCGATACTTTGCTCGATGTATTGCGACTACTACTTAGACCGTCAGTCGGAGTACTGTTTCGTCGCTGCGGACGACGACGAAATGCCCGTCGGTTACGCGTTGTGCGTGGCGGATCTGGACGACTATCGGGACAGCATGCAGGAGCTGTATTTGCCCCTCGTGCGCAAGGTGTCCGGCGGCGATTACTTCCGATTTGTCGCCGAGACCAAGGTGTGCGACAGATACGTCCGTCAAGGTTATACTGCGCATATGTACGTTAGCGTCTTGTCCGACTATCGGCGCCAAGGCTTGGGCACTCAATTGCTTCAAGCGTTGGAGAATAAGCTCCAAGAGATGTTCGTAGAGGGATTGTACGTCATCGTCGGTCAGAAGGATACCGCCGCGCGCGCTTTCTTCGAGAAGAACGGCTACGAAGATATAGATTACCTTGTCGGCTCCGTAGTATACGGCAAGAAGCTCTTTACGGAAGATTGACGAAATGGATTTCTTCGACACTATGAGCGACAAGGAGGCGCTTTCGCTCAACGCGCTTACGCTTGCGTATATAGGAGACGCGGTACACAGTTTGTATATCCGCCGCAAGTTGGTGGGAGAATTGGACGTCAAGCCGTACGTTCTGCACAGATTGGCGTCCGATACCGTCAAGGCGTCTGCGCAGGCGGCATTGGCGGAGAAGCTGTCGTCGGAGCTTACCGAAACGGAGCTTTCCGTATATCATCGCGGCCGCAACGGCAGTCCTCATCACAAGGCGAAGAATCAGTCGGCTTCGGATTATCGCAAGGCGACGGGGTTCGAGGCGGTACTCGGATATCTGTATCTGACGGGACAAAAGGAAAGACTGCTGCAAATATTGGAAACAAAGTTATGAGGATAGAGGGAAGAAACAGCGTCGCCGAGGCGCTCAGATCGGATAACGTCACCGTCAACAGCCTTATCTGCGAGAGAGGCGCCGACGGCGGGATAATCGCTCTTGCCAGACAGAAGGGCGTCAAGGTGACCTTTGTAGACAGGGCGGTTATGGACAAGATGAGCAATAACGCCGCACATCAGGGGTACATTGCCGATGTGACGGACTTTCAATATTGCGACATTGACGATATACTTGCCGCGTCCGAACAGCCCTTTGTGGTGGTGTTGGACGGCTTGAACGATCCGCACAATTTCGGCAGCATAATACGCTCCTGCGAATGTGCGGGGGTGGACGGCATAATTATCGCCCGAAACCGTCAGGTCGCCGTCACGGATACCGTGTTGAGAATATCGGCGGGTGCGGCTGCGCATGTAAGGATAGCGCGCGTCGCCAATATCAACAACGCCGTAAAGAAGTTGCAGGACAGGGGCGTATGGGTGTACGCTCTGGATATGGACGGCAAGGAAATTACCGCAACGGATCTTACGGGCGCGGTGGCGATAGTCGTCGGCGCCGAGGGCGAAGGCATATCCCCATATACCAAGAAGTGTTGCGACGGTGTGGTGTCGCTTCGGCTTAAAGGCAAGGTCAATTCGCTTAACGCGTCCGTTGCATGCGGCATCGCGCTATATGAAGTGGTACGGCAGAGAGGTTAGTTTGAACGAGATACTGATAAAAGCACGGTCGGGAGACGAAGCGGCAATAGAGAAGATCGTATCGGAGTACAAGGGCTTGATACGTTCGCTGTCCAATAAATTCTACCTGGTGGGAGGGGACAAGGACGACCTCTTGCAGGAAGGTATGTTGGGCTTGATATACGCCATCAACAGATACGACGAGAATAAGGGCAGTTTTCCCGCGTTTGCCGAGTTGTGCATTTCGCGGCAGATACTCAACGTCGTCAAGCGCTGCAACGGCGTCAGACAAAAGCCCCTTTCCAACTATGTGGAATTGGATGCGGTGGCGGACTTTTCCGACGGCGACAACAACCCGTTGGAGAATCTTCTGCAAAAGGAATATTACGAACGGGTGGTCAGCGTCGTCAACGAACGGCTTACGCCCGTGGAACGGAAGATACTCGGACTCTTTGCGGACGGGTACAGTTACGACGATATAGCTATGCGGCTCAATCGCAGCGTCAAGTCGGTGGACGGCGCGTTGCAAAGGGCGCGCAAGAAGCTGTTGGACAGCATAAATCGATAGGACAAGGGAGTAAACGGCAAAATGAGTTACGTCGCTTTGTACAGAAAGTACCGTCCTGCCACCTTCGACGAGGTGATAGGGCAGGATCACATCATCAATACCTTGCGCAATCAGATATTGCAGGACAAGGTGTCGCACGCTTATCTGTTTTGCGGAACGCGGGGAACGGGCAAGACCAGCACGGCGAAAATATTTGCCCGCGCCGTTAACTGTCCGCACGCCAAGGAGAATAACGGTAATCCCTGCGGCAAGTGTTCCGTATGCAACACGGTCGGCAACGCCAATCTTGACATAATAGAGATGGACGCCGCCAGCAACAACGGCGTGGATTACGCGCGCGACATTCGCGAAAAAGTGCAATATCCGCCCGTAAACGGACGTTACAAGGTGTACATCATCGACGAGGTGCATATGCTGTCGGTGGGGGCTTTCAACGCCCTGCTCAAAACTCTCGAAGAGCCGCCCGCGCACGCGCTGTTTATACTGTGTACTACCGAGGTTCACAAGATACCGGCGACCATTTTGTCACGCTGTATGCGTTTCGACTTCCGTCTGGTGCCTACGCCCTTGCTTGCCGAGCATATATCGAGGATATACGACGCCGAGGGCAAGGAGTATTCCAAAGAGGCGGTTGCGGCGATCGCTCAGGCGGGAGAGGGCAGCGTGCGCGACAGCGTATCCATTGCGGACAGGTGCTATTCCGTATCGAGCGGCAAGCTGGAATACGGCGACGTGTTAGGCGTTCTCGGAGTATCTTCCAAAAACAACATAGTTGCCCTTGCCAAGGCGATATTCTCCAATTCAACTGCGGATATACTCACCGAGATAAACAAACTCGTATCCGAAGGCAAGGACGTGGGGCGTTTGAACAAGGATCTGTCGCTGTACATCAGAGACGTGCTTACGGCAAAGGTGTGCGACAACGCAAACGGTATGCTTATGCTTCCGCAGGACGTTTACGAACAACTCAAAGAGCTTGCCGACGGCGTAACGGTCAAGAAATTGCTTTATGCGATAGATCAATTCGTAAATGTGGAGGCGGGGTTGAAATACGCGCTGTCTCCGTTGATGCTGTTTGAGGCGACCGCGCTTAAAGTGGCTTCGAGCAGCGGCGAAGTGGATTGGGACGGCGTCAACAAACGCGTTACCAGATTGGAGCATATGTCGCAAAATCTCAATTCCGATACGCGCGAGCTGTACGTGGTGGACGTCACCGATCCCAAGTCGATTTGGCGCGGAGTCAAACTTGCGTTGGACAAGCGCAGCGAACCGTTGCTTTCGGGATTGTGGAGCGACGTCAAGGTGGATTTCGACAGTCAGCGCAATTTCGTGCTGAAATGTTCCGAGGGGGCTTATTGGCTCATAGAGAATCAATATAAGAAGATACTTCAAGCGGAGATAGGACAGTTCTGCAAGGGCAGAATTATCATAGAACGGGAAAATACCGCCTCTCAGAGCGAAATAGACAAGCAATTGAGAGACCTGGGCAAAGACGTCAAATTCGACGATTGACAAATACATTTTAGGAGACTGTTATGGGAAACAAATACGGATACAACGGAGCGGGCGGCGGTCACGGCGGCGGCTTCGGCGGCAACAATATGCAGAGTCTGATGAAGCAAGCGCAGCAAATGCAGCAAAAACTTCAAGAAGCGCAGCAGGAATTGGAAGATCTTCAAGTGGTAGGCGCGGCGTCCGGCGGAATGGTCGAAGTCGTATGCAACGGCAAGAAGACCGTGCTTTCGGTAAAGGTACAGCCGCAGGCGTGCGATCCCGACGACGTGGAGATGTTGGAAGACCTTATTCTCGCCGCCATCAACGACGCTTATGCCAAGGCTCAGGCGGAAGAGGACCGTATTATGGCGCCGTTCGGCGCAATGAAAGGTTTGATGTGATATGGCAAATTACATCGAACCCATCGAGAAACTTATAAGGCAATTTACGCGCCTGCCGGGGGTCGGCTCCAAGACCGCGCAGCGCTATGCGCTTACCGTGCTGTCAATGTCGCGTGAGGACGCGGAGATATTTGCCAACGCCATAGTCGAAGCCAAGAGCAAGGTTACGGTTTGTTCCGTTTGCGGCAACTATACCGATACGGATCCCTGCCATATATGCCGCACGCGCGACCGTTCGACGATATGCGTCGTGCAGGAAGCCAAGGACGTGTTGGCGATAGAGCGTTTGGGCGAATACAAGGGCGTTTACCACGTTCTCGGCGGCGTTCTCAATCCGCTTAAAGGGGTGGGACGCGACGATTTGCGCCTTGCCGAACTGTTCAAGCGATTGACGGGAGACGTCCGCGAAGTTATCCTCGCCACCGACACGTCGGCAGAGGGCGAAGCCACCGCGACGTACATTGCCCGTTTCGTCAAGCAATACGGTATCAAGACTACTCGCCTCGCGCAGGGCATCAGCATCGGCAGCGAACTGCAATATGCCGACGAAGTAACGCTGTCGCGAGCGTTTTTGAACAGAAAAGAGATCTGATACGCCCTTCGGTTGCGCTTTGCGCCGTTGGGGCCTTAGCATTGTGCGTATCGGACTGCCTACAAATATGAGACTTGATAAATTTTTGAAAGTATCGCGTATACTCAAACGCCGCTCCGTCGCGCAGGAAGCGTGCGACGCAGGCAAGGTGGACGTGAACGGACGTCCCGCCAAACCCGGCTGCAAATTGAAAACGGGAGATATCGTCGTCGTGCATTTTGCGGGAGGGGCGCTTACTTTTCGCGTAAAGATGCTCAAAGAGTCCGTCAAAAAGGACGAAGCGGAGCTTATGTACGAGATAATCGCCGATTTATGAGATACGCCATCATTGTTGCCGCGGGCGGTTCTTCCCGATTCGGCAAGGACAAATTGGACGAATTGTTATTGGGCAAAACTGTGTTACAGCACAGCGCGGACGTATTCAGGGCGGTCGCCGACGAGGTGATAGTCGTGGGACGTCATATCGACGGCGCCGTATTTGCCGAGGGCGGAGCGACGAGACATCTGTCCGTCGTAAACGGACTGCGTCTGATAGACCGCGGCGCTTGCGGAACGGTAGCCGTTCACGACGGCGCGCGCCCCTTTGTTACGCGCGAATTTGCCGAGAGATTGTTTGCGGAAGCGGAACGGTACGGCAGCGCCGTGCCGACTTTGCCCGTAACGGATACGCTGTACGGCAAGGGAGATTTGCTGCCCGCGGACAGAAACAACTTCTTTACCGTGCAAACGCCGCAGGTTTTCGATATCTCCAAGCTGCTTGCCGCGGCGGAACGCGCAGAGGGGGATTATCCCGACGAAAGCACGCTGTATACGGCAGTATACGGCGACGTTCACTTCACGGAGGGATTGCGCAGCAACGTCAAGCTGACGTTTGAGTCGGATCTGCCCGATTTCCGTACGGGTACGGGATACGACGTGCATCCTTTTGAAGAGGGCAGCGGCGTAACGCTGGGCGGCGTGACTATCCCGTTTGACAGGAAACTCAAAGGTCACTCCGACGCAGACGCGCTGTGCCACGCGCTTTGCGACGCGATATTGTCTGCAAGCGGCAACAAGGATATAGGTCATTTCTTTCCCGATACCGACCCGCAATACAAGGGCATAGACAGCACCGTTTTGCTTGCGCGCTGTGTGCATATAGCCGAGCAGAGCGGCTTCGAGACGGTAAACGCTTCGGCGGTGGTGATATGTCAGGCGCCGAAAATCGCACCCCATATCGACAAAATGGCTGCTCGTCTCGCCGATATACTCAAAGTTGCGTCCTGTTGCGTCAATATATCGGCAACAACTACGGAACGTCTCGGCGCGTTGGGCAACGGCGACGGCGTTGCGGTAGAGGCAAGCGTTTTGATGAGACGATTGTAATAAAAAGACCCTATGCCGAATGTTGAGTAAAGGAAAATCGTAAAGTGATGCGCTGATCGCCGCTTGCAACGCAATTTTCGCTTTCCTTGCTACTATGCGCGACACACATATCTTTGATAGTTGTACTCGGGCGCGCATAGTACACAGCACGCTCTTCCGCGGTCGCGGCAAAGCGCCAACAGGGTATTTTTGCTTTTTCCCGCCACGCGCGCGAATTCCGCTTTAATACAGAAGCAGGCTTTTGTATTTCGCCTGCTTCCGCACCTAGATATTTTCACAGAACCGATAAAATCTTATTGACAAACGAGCGGCACGCAACCGCCGTTATTTTTTTGCGCGGAGCATAGAAGGCAAATCCCCGCCTAAGAATTTTTGCCGTTGTTTTTATCCGAATACTTTTCCAACAATTTCTTGAACGTATCCAGATGCAGTTGTTCGTCAAGTATTATTCGTTGAATGATCGCCGCGACCTGCTCGTTTTTCAGTGCGAAGAGCATTTTTTGATAGTCCGCGATAGCGTTCATCTCGCTTTCCACGTCGTCCATCAGCATTTTAGCGGGCGAGGTCGCTTTGCTTACCTGAGAAGTATTGTAGTAGGCGTATGTATTGGGACATTGCACATATCGGGGCGAAACGCCGAGTCTCAGCATCGCTTCGCCCAATATATCTATGTGCCTCATCTCGGCGAGGGCTATCGACATCAGCGCGTCGGCGTCCTCTTTGTTAATAATGCCGAAGTAAAAGCGGTGATACACATATTGTAGTACGGCGGAAATTTCCCCTTTCAGCGTGGCGTAACCGAAACTTATTATGTTGCCGCTTCTGACGTCGGTAGTAAGGTCGGCGGCGGAGGGATAGGGCAGGTCGAGTATAAGCGGTTTCAAATTTATTTTCTCCTTGTTCAATGTATGACGGCGCCGCGCATTGTGTCAAAACAATTTGCCCGTTCATATCCTGTTGATATGAAATTATCCGTAACGTTGATCGCGCGCAACGAAGAACGCAATCTCGCCCGATTGCTGCCGCAACTTTCATTTGCCGACGAGGTGATAACGGTGGATACAGGCTCCGACGACGGCACCCGCGCGGTGGCGGAGAAGTACGGCGCTGTATTCGATTACAAGTGGAAAGAGGATTTCTCCGCCGCCCGAAACTATGCTATATCCCGCGCCTCGGGTGATTATATAATGTGGTTGGACGCCGACGACATATTGCCCGTAAATACGCAAAAAACGCTAATGGGGTGGAAAAAATCTTCCCCTACGGCGGATTTCTACTATCTTCGGTACCGTATGGACGGCGACTTTCCGTTCTGGTTCTGGCGGGAGCGGGTGGTGCGCAACTGTTCCGCTTGCAGATTTCGCGGATTCATTCACGAAGCCATTGCGCCCTTCGGCAAGACGGCGTTTCTCGATTGCGAAGTGGTACACCGTCCGAGCGGTTCTCACGAGAAACGCAATCTTGCCATCTACCGACACGCCGTCGCCGACGGCAAGCGTCTCGGTCTCAGAGACAAATACTACTTTGCGCGGACGCTCTTGGAGAACGGTCTCGTCGACGAGGCTCTGCCCCTGTTGCGAGCATTTGCGGGCAATGCGCGCGCTTCCGCCGTGGATCGCGCAGACGCATACAAGTTGTTGGCACGATATGCCGCGGCTAACGACGGCGACAAGGCTCTTGCGTATCTGTCCCGTTCCACGCGTCTGATGCCGCCGAGCGGAGAGGTGTGCTGTATGTTCGGTCAGATATATTTCGACAGGCGCAACTATGTTCAAGCCGCGGAGTGGTACCGTCTGGCGCTTGCTTCACGCAGCGGCGCGGGGTTTGTCAACGAGTACTATACGGGATTTCTGCCCAATGTGCAGCTGTCCGTATGTATGTGGAATCTCGGCGACACGGCTTCCGCGCGCGATTATCACAATGCCGCCCGAGCCATCGCGCCCTCTCATCCCACGGTGACGGCGAACGACGTCTTTTTCAAATAGGAGAAACTTATATATACCATAAATTTTAGCAATATCGCAAATTCGTCGTTATACTTGACAGTCTTGACATAAAAAACTATAATTGTAGAGGACAAAGTTGCGTCTTTGACACGCAACCATCTAAATAAATTCAAGGAGTACAACGATGAACAAAAAAAGCATCAAAGACGTAAACGTAAAAGGCAAAAGATGTCTGGTACGCGTGGACTTCAACGTCCCTATGAAGGACGGCGTTATCACCGACGAGACCCGTATCCAAGGCGCGCTTCCCACCATCAAGTATCTTATGGAACACGGCGCAAAGGTAATCCTTTGTTCTCACCTCGGCAAGCCGCACAATATTTTTACTCCCGGCTTCAAGCTGAACAAGAAGGAGAAGGCTGCGCTCGAAGCTCTGCCGGAATCCGAACGCCCCGCCGCCAAGGAAGAAATGATTGCCAAGGCTTTGAAGGGCGACGCAAAGAAGTTTACGCTTCGTCCCGTTGCGGACAGACTTAACGCGCTGTTGGACGGCAAAGTGACGTTTGCGTCCGACATTGTGGGCGAGGACGCGCAGCGGAAGGTCGCCGCGCTCAAAGAAGGCGAGGTCGTGCTGTTGGAAAACACCCGTTTCGATGCGGGCGAGGAAGGACGCGACGAGGAATTCTGCCGCAAACTTGCGCAATTTGCCGACATTTACGTCAACGACGCTTTCGGTACCGCTCACCGCTCTCACGCCAGCACTGCGGCGATAGTAGAGTACGGCTTTGTCAAGGACGCCGTTTGCGGTTTCCTTATTGAGAAAGAACTTTCCGTTATGGCGGACGCTCTCGACCATCCCGTACGTCCGTTTGTCGCCATTCTCGGCGGCGCCAAGGTCAGCGACAAGCTCAACGTCATCAACAACCTGCTCGACAAGTGCGATACGCTCATCATCGGCGGCGGAATGGCTTATACGTTCCTCAAAGCTCAGGGACACGAGATAGGCAAGTCTCTGCTCGACGAAGAAAAGCTCGATTACTGTCGCGAGATGCTCGCCAAAGCCGAAGCGGAGGGCAAGCGCATAGTTCTCCCCGTGGATACGGTAACTATACCGCAATTCCCCAATCCCATCGACGCGCCCGTAGAGACGTCGGTGGTGGACGTAAATCATATCCCCGCGGACCGCGAGGGCGCGGATATCGGACCCGAAAGCTGCAAGCTGTTTGCAGATATCATCAAGCAAGCCAAGACTGTCATCTGGAACGGTCCCATGGGCGTATTTGAGAATCCCACTCTTGCCAAGGGCACCAACGCGGTAGCCGAGGCAATGGCAAACAGCAGCGCCACGACGATAATCGGCGGCGGCGACAGTGCGGCGGCGGTGACGCAACTCGGCTATGCGGACAGGATGTCGCACGTTTCCACGGGCGGCGGCGCAAGTCTGGAACTGTTCGAGGGCAAGGTGCTGCCCGGTATTGCTTGCCTCAACGAGAAGTAAGATGAAAGAGGCGCTTCGTAATTATATAGACGCGGAGATATCCGTGTACACCCACGGCAGCGACTGCTATTCCGAGGGCATTTTGCGAGAGGTGACGGACAGCGTTCTCGTCTTGGAGACGAAAGGGCGCGGCAGCGTCAGAGAAATCATCATTCCGATCTGTCAGATCGTCAAGATCGCAGCGGAAAAAAATCAAAATACAAAAATTTGACGGAAGAAATATGAAAAACAAAATTATCGCAGGAAATTGGAAAATGAACAAGACCCGCGCCGAAGCGGAAACCCTTATAAGGGAGCTTATCCCCCTTGTGGCGGATACGCGCAATACGGTGATAATCTGCGTGCCCTATACCGATCTGCAAGTCGCGGCGGAGTTGACGCGCGGCACCAACATACACGTCGGCGCACAGAACTGTCATTGGAAGGAGTCGGGCGCCTTTACCGGCGAGATAGCTCCCTCGATGCTGAGAGAATCGGGCGTCGAATACGTCGTTATCGGACACAGCGAACGCCGCACCTATTTCGGAGAGACGGACGCAACGGTGCTTGCCCGCGCCAAAGCCGCCCTCGCCGCGGGGCTCAAACCCATCGTTTGCATAGGCGAGACGCTCCAAGAGCGCAACGACGGCAGGACGGAAGAGGTACTCACCCGTCAGGTGACGGAGGGCTTCAAGGATATCTCCGAGGAAGAATTGTCTCGTATGATCGTCGCTTACGAACCCGTCTGGGCTATCGGCACAGGGGTCACGGCAACGGACGAACAAGCCAACGAAGCCATCGGATACATACGCGGCGTATTTGCGCGCAAGTACGGCAAGGCGGCTGCGGACGCGCTGTATATCCAATACGGCGGCAGTATGAACGAGGGCAACGCGGCGGGATTGCTTGCAATGTCCGATGTGGACGGCGGGCTTATAGGCGGCGCAAGCCTTGTCGCAAGCAAATTTGCGGCGATAGTACACGCTCACTGACAACATTATTGCGGTTGCGCATATGCGCAGCCGTTGCAATTGCGCTCAGGCGCAAGAAGGATTTAATTTATGAACGACAAACAAATCACTGCGCTCATCATAATGGACGGCTACGGTCTGTCCAAGGAAGCGAAAGGCAACGCAATAGGCGTGGAGTGCTCCCCGTATGTGCGTTATCTTATGCACACATATCCCACGACGACCCTCAATGCAAGCGGTCTCGCGGTCGGTCTGCCCGAGGGACAGATGGGCAACAGCGAGGTGGGGCACCTCAATATCGGCGCGGGACGGGTTATCTATCAGGAGCTTACCCGTATCACCAAGTCCATAGAGGACGGAGATTTCTTCTCCAATCCCGCGTTTATCGACGCGATAGCCTCCGCCAAGAAGAACGGCGGCAAGTTGCACCTTATGGGATTGTGCAGCAACGGCGGCGTCCACTCTCACATCACGCATTTGTACGCTCTGATAGAGCTTGCCAAGCGCGAGGGGTTGGATAACGTATATGTCCACTGTTATATGGACGGCAGAGACGTGTCTCCGACAAGCGGCGCGGGCTTTGTGGAGCAGCTGCAACGCAAGATGTCGGAGCTTAACTTCGGCGAGATCGCCACGGTATGCGGCAGATACTATGCTATGGATCGCGACAACCGTTGGGACCGCGTGGAGAAAGCGTACGATATGTTGCTCGGCAACTGCGACAACAGATCCGTCGATCCCGTTGCGGCGCTGCAAGCAAGTTACGAACAGGGCGTCACGGACGAATTTGTCCTGCCCTGCGTCATTACACACGCCGACGGCAGCCCCGTTGCAACGATAGAGAACGGCGACAGCGTCATATTCTTCAATTTCCGTCCCGACCGCGCCCGCGAGATGACCCGCGCCTTTACGCAAAGCGGCTTCGACGGCTTCGGTCTGCACGGAAAGCAGCGTCACGTCCATTGGGTATGTATGACGCAATACGACGAGAAGTTTACGGGGGTAGATATAGCCTATCGCCCCGAGACTTATGTCAACACTCTCGGAGAATATCTTGCCAAGCTCGGCAAGACTCAGCTGCGTATCGCCGAGACGGAGAAGTACGCTCACGTCACATTCTTCTTCAACGGCGGCGTCGAGGCTCCCAACGACAACGAGAGCCGAATTCTCGTTGCCTCTCCCAAGGTGGCGACGTACGATCTTCAACCGGAGATGTCCGCCGAAGAAGTGTGCAGCCGCGCCGTTGCGGAGATAGAGAAGGGCAAGTACGACGTGATGATCCTCAACTATGCCAACTGCGATATGGTCGGTCACACGGGCGTTATCCCCGCCACGGAGAAGGCTGTTGCCACCGTAGACGAGTGCGTGCGCAAGGTGGTGGAATGTATTCTGTCCAACGGCGGCAGAGCGTTCGTAACCGCCGACCACGGCAACGCGGAGAAGATGTTGGACGAGGACGGCAAGCCGTTTACCGCGCATACCACCAACAAGGTGCCTTTCATCTTGGTGGATGAGGATCTGCGCGGCAAGGCAAGTCTCGTCGAGGGCAATCTGTGCGATATCGCGCCCACGATGCTGTACGTTATGGGAGAGCCCATTCCCGCGGAGATGACGGGCAAGGTACTGCTCCAAGTAAAAAAAGGTGTTTTGTAGTATTCACTGTTTATATTGATTTTATATAAACAACTGTCCCCGTAACGGCTTGCCCGTGACGGGGACGGGGACCGCCCGCGGAGAAAGGTGAAGTTTGCACTACGTGCAAGTGAAGTTAACCTTGCGGTGAGTGAAGTTTCGGCTAACGCCGAAGTGAAGTTTGCGACTGCGTCGCAAGTTGCGGTCGAGCATTAGTTACAACAGCTTGTTTCTTAACAGTACTTACCTTAGGATAAATATATATATCTATAAAACCGTCCCCGACAGTCGAAAGCGTTAGCGAGACTTTCGGGGAAGGGGGACCGCTTGCGGTGGAAGAGGGTTACAAGGAATAAGCTTGTTTTGTATATCCCTCTTTCGTCGCCCTTTGGGCGCCACTTTCCCCGTAACGGTTTGCCCGTGACGGGGACAGTCTTTTATTGAAATAAAGTCTACAACAGTGATAAAAGGCTCCGCTTCCGCTTGAAGGGGCGCCTTTAATAATGCGCGACGTGAAGCCTTTTTGCAGGAGACATACGAGCGACTTCCTTTTTGCTTGGAATGCCCGATGCGACTGGTTTTTGTTTTGATTTGCATTATTTTTTTGTAAAAATTTCATTTTTTGGCTCTATTTGCTTTACTAAATGCCATATAAAGTGGTAAAATGTCTCTAAATTACAATTTTTAGTAGTGAAATTCTATCCACAAGCGGTGGAACGGAATTCGCCAGACGTCAATTGTAAACAAATACCTATCAGGAGGGTACATTATGAAACGTACAAGAAGGCTGATTGTTGCCATACTGTGCATTGCGCTGTTAGTGGCAAGTACCTTGTTGGTTGTTTCTGCGTGCGAAAGCAAGTACGAGCTTACTTTTGCTCTCGGCGATCACGCAGCAAGCGGTGCGCAAGTCCCGGATAAGCAGACTCTCGCGCCCGGCGAAACAATCACATTGCCGCAAGCTCCCGATGCCGAAGACGGTTGGGAATTTGACGGTTGGGGCAGCGACAAGTTGGCAGCCGGTTCGGAATATCAGATGCCCGAATCCGACACAACGCTCACTGCTCAGTGGAAACAAATCAATACTTATGCAGTAACCATCACCAAGACGCCCGAAGAAGGCGGCACGGTGTCTCTCGATCCGCAGCAGGATGCTTATTTCGAGGACACCAAGGTCGTTGCGACGGTTACTCCCGCAGCAAACTTTGCCGTCAAGTCCGTCAAGGCAAACGGCAGCGATATCACGCCCAATAGCGACGGCAAGTACGAGTTTACCGTATCCGAGGCTACAACGCTTGCGGTAGAGTTCGAGCAGACCGTATTTGCGGTAAGCGCGTCCGTCAACTATGAGGACGGCGCAGAACTCTCGTTAAGCTCCACGTCTGCCAAGAACGGCGACACGGTCACTCTGTCCGTTACTGTCAAAGAGGGCTACGTGTTGGAAAGCGTCAAGGTGGGCGGTCAGGCAGTCAATGCTAACGACGACGGCGATTACGAAGTCACGGTCAGCGGCAACACCGAGTTTGTCGTAACTCTCGGCAAAGTGGTAGAAGTTACCGCAAGCGTATTCACCGAGGGCAGCGGCACCGTCACGCTCAGCGATCCCACTCACAACGGCAAGTACTATGCCGGCGACGAAGTCACGATCTCCTTTGAGGTCGATGATGCCTACGACTTTGAGACATTGGCGATCAACGACGATGACGTCGACCCCGAACAGATCGTAGAGGGCAGCTATACGTTCACGGCAACTGAGGATACCGAAGTCGTTCTCTATGCCAACAAGAAGGTTATCAGCGCCGACCTGCTTCAATCATTAAGCGGCTCTCTCAGCTTGACGGGCAGCAGAACAGATAGCGACAGAGCAGGTGAACTTGACGACGACGTGTATTCTTTGCGCGTTATCTTCGATGACGATCAGGAAGCTGTCTATTGGGAGATGCTCTATGAGGGACAACCGGCATATGTGCTACTTGCCGTTCCGTTTGACGCGTCGGGTTTTCCTGGTTATGAAGAATATGACGGCACGGTCGCTGCTGTTACGCACGACGTTGAAGGTAGTATAACTTGGTTCTTCATCACGATCGACGATGCACCTATTCCTTTTGAAGATGTAACCAATCCCTTTGACGGCGTTTTAGGGACAGACTTTACATTTGTGGAAGACGGCGTTTGGGAGATAACCGACCAAGAGACTGCGGTGGATATCTTCTACCGTTTGACGGGCTTCGACGCGGAGATTGCTTCTCTCAGACTCTATGAAGAGGACGGAACTTTTGTCAAACTCGAAATTGTCACCGCCGATGAAGAATCGGACGACGGAGTCGTATTCAATTCTACATATGTATTCACACTCGGTACGGACGTTATCCCCGCTGAGTGGTTGGACGACTATTCGGAAGACATTGCCGACGCGGATCTTGCAGCCGCATTCAACAAAGCTGCTTCCGCCACAAGTTACAAGGCAAGCTATTCCTACACCTATTACGATGAGAACGGTTCCGAACAGACGGACGAAGGCAATGAGCTTGTAACCGCCCAGGCAATCTATGACGATATGCTCTCGTCCGGCGTATTTAAACGCGCAGACGGCAGCTGTTGGGAGTTTACTTACGAAGACGAAACATTTACGACGGGCGAACAATATTACTACGCTTTTGCGGAGTGTCTGGCACAGTTTGGTGACTTCAATCTCTCCATGATGGAGAAGGTTGACGACAACACATACAGATATCGCTTCATAGACAGTTATATGCTCACATCCTATCTGGATGAATACGGCGATTATATCGGCGTTTGCTATATGGCTTACCCCGTACCACTCGCTCTGCAAGGTTTGTTTGATTATGCAGGCAGCCTCACGATAACCCTTGACGAAGAGGGCAATATCGCCACGGTGGTATTTGACACGTCCGACGGCGAACATGTCGAAGTAACGTTCAGCGGTTGGAATAGCACTACGTTGCCCTTCGAAATCCCCGCGTCGGAGGTCGAGGGAGCCGTTCCTGTGGAAATGGTGGGCGTCTGGACGGATGAAACCGGCGCATATGAATTTGAAATCACCATTGACGGCACAGTCACCGCGTATATCGAAGGTGAAGAATACAGCGGCAAGTTGACCGAATCCGAAGAGGTCGAAGGCGGCTACTCTGTTTTCCTCGACAATGCGGAATTTGTATTTGCATTCGATGAAGACGGTACGTTCTATTGTTACTTAGGCGGTATAATCCCCGTAGAACTTGCACAGTGCAATTGGGGCATCCTCTTTGGTTCTTATTACGGTGAAGCGGATAGCGGCGAAAGTTATCTTGTAGACATTACCTTCAAGGGCATCATGATAACCGTTGACGGCGGTGAGCCTGTTGCCGTAACGGATATTGAATTCGGTACGGGACTTGATTGGGAGATTTTTGATGTTGTTTTCTCATTCTCCTTTACCTATAACAATAAGAGCTATTTGATGGAGACTTACGGCAGCTACGAAGGCAAGATGCTGTTCTTGGCTCCGGAAGATTATCAAACTCCCGAAGAAATAGTGGCTCTTCAACAAGTCGTATCCGATTGGAGCGATTGCGAAGGAACATTCCGCGGCTTTGACGAGCAAGGAGTTGAGTATTCAATAGTCATCTCCGCTGCCGACAAATCGGTAACGCTTACCATTGGCGAGGACGAACAGTCTCTCGACGCGCTCTTGCTGTGGGTTGTGGACACTGATAATGAAGAATTCTTCGTTCGCTTCGAGTTCACGGTGGACGGCGTATTCGGCGTGATCGTTCCTTACGAAGGCGGTTTCATCGTGTACAACACAGCCGCGCTCGGTTCGCCCGTTTACCTCGGAAAAGTAGGTTATTCGGCAGATTGGTCTTCGTTTATCGGCGAATGGTCGGGAACGAGTACCTCCAACGTCAAATATGCGGTGAATATCACCGCCGACCAAGTTACTCTTGCTGTCGGCGAGGGCGAGGCTGTAGAGGCTATTGTTCTCGTATATGACGACGTAGACGGATTTACTCTCTCGGTAAACGGTGAGATTTATTATATTCAGGTTGCAAGAGACGGACTTGTGCATTTGTACGGTTCCACGGGTTACTCCTTGGCAACGCTTTACAAATCCGGTTTGATCACTCCCGAGTATCAAGGAACTTGGTATACAGTATTCGGTGAGTATGTCGCGGTGATTGATGCGGACAACATTGTTATCAGCGATTTAGCTGCGGAAGATGTTTCCAAGACAGACGCCGGATACTCGTTCACTTGGGGCGGTATAGACTTCACGCTCACTTTGGAAGATGGCGTTCTCACTCTTGCAAGCGAAATGCTTTCAGAACCGTTGCAGTTTGTACATTGCGATTTTGGCGAATACCTCGGTATTTGGAACAGCGGCACAGCCTACGGTTATGCTACCCATAGTCACATTTTAGCTGTTGCGGCAAACGGACAAGTAGTGCTTGTCACCGCTCAGGGACAACAGATTGGCTCGGTATATAATTACGGATTAAGCGAATCCAATAACACGCTGATTTTGCGAATTCAGATCGATTCCGCTTTGTATCAGTTGCAGTATGCCAACTCCGACGGTACGGCGATTGCAATGTTCGACATGGCAACGAGGGTCCGTGTGACGTATTTGTGGAAAGAGTACTCGGAAGACGTTGAACTTGACGATATCTTCTCGTATCTGCCCGCAGAGTTTTTCGGTGAAGACAGCAACGGCGTTTCCTACAAAGTGGAAATTTCCGAAGAAGGAGTCATCACCGTCACAGTCGGCACTCAGTCTACGGTCGCCGTCATAGAAAGTATCTATAGGACAATGGATTACTTCTATGAGATTCCTTACGGCACGATAACGATGAAGCTCGGCGAGAACGACGCACAGATGATCGTTGGTTGTAGTGAAGGTTATTTGACGTTGTACATTGACGGCGTAATCGATGAGGGTATTACGTTGGTGCCTGATTATTACGAACTCGATTGGTCCTGTGTTGCAGGCGTTTACGAGGGATACGATGTAGAGAACTTTACCGACTATGCAATTACCATTACGGAAGAGAAGGTCTTTATAACCATTGACGGACAAAGCTTTGAGGCGAAGGTCCTGTTCCTGGATATGTACGAAGGACTCACTTTGAGCGCCGACGGGGATTTGTATTTCTTCTTCTGGGATGATACATTCGAAAACTTCTATCTGAGCGACGCAGTCAACTTCTTTGTCAGAGTTGAAAGGACGGGAGACGCCCCCGAACCGGAACTTCCTTGCGAATGGGAAGACTATCTCGGAACTTGGTCCGTTACCGACGAGAGCGGCGTAACCTACACAGTGGTTATTGACAGACAGAGTCTCCATGTAAGCTACGGCGACGTGGAATTCGATGTTACTCCCGATAATGATAGATGGCAATATAACAAGGCGCTTGTGAGATGGATATGGAGTTATAACGGTGAAACGTGGCATCTTGATGAATCTGATGGTAAGTTGAAGCTTTATTACGGCTCCGCAAGCGACTTTGACGTCTATCTTGAAAGACAGCAATCGGGTTCCGTATCTCAATGGCAATCTATGATTGGCGATTGGGAAGGCAATCTGGATGATACCGACGGTACCTACATTTATGTGCAGATTACAGAAGATGAGGTATGGGTTACCCGCGGAGAGGACGGACCTTTTAAGGCGCTTGATATCACAGTCAAGACTCTTCAACTCGGACTTCAATTGGAATTCACAGTAGATGGAGTGGGATATACGCTTGCCGAGACAGGTCAAGGTACTCTTCGTATTTATGATGAGGATTGGTACGAAGCTTTCCTTACCAAGAGAGAAGGTCAAGGCTCGACAGAGTGGCCCTCCAAGTTCGTCGGCGAGTATGAAGGAACAGCAAGCGACGGCACTAAGTACGCCTTGGAGATCACTGCCGACGCGGTCTATCTTACCATTGACGACGGCGACACGGTTATGGCTACTGCGACTTACCGTACCGATGAAGACGGTTATATCGAAATAGAAGTCAAAGGCATTGTATATACAATTCAAGATATGACGTACGCGCCGGACGACGGATCCGTAAGTGTGATTTTTATGATGAGTTCAGACTATTCAGTCAGGGTAACGCTCAATCGCGTTGAGGAGTCTCTCGGAATACCCGCAGGTTTCATCGGCGATTGGGAAGGCACGTTTGAGGATCTGAGTCTTGATATCGAACTGTCCATTAGTGAAACCGGTATCAAAGTGAACGGAACAGATGCGACAAATATCAATGTCGATGGCAATACGATCACTTTCAGCGTAGGCTCTTTCGATTATACGTTGACGTTGACTGACAACGGGATTCACATCGTCAGAGTTTTCTTCGACGAACCTATTGAGGCTGACCTTGTAAGAAAAGCAGCTTAACCGTCTTGTGAAGAACAACGCTTGCTATTCTCGTCTCATTGCGAAAGTAAGCGATAGCGGTTGCGTAAACAAAAAGACATTCGGCTTCAAGTCGAATTTAGGGGGACATGGTTACTGTGTCCCCCTATTAAATAACCTATCGTTAGGTTCTATGGCGCAACAAGATATTGCGCATTGCAAAATATATACGACATTTTACTTGACTATTTTGTCAAAAAATGGGATATTATTATAAACTGATTTAGTAGGTAAATAATTATGAAACGTATGCACAAATTTTGGATGTATTTGGTTTGCCTTTTGTTGGTTTCATCTGTTGCTGCGGCGTTTGTTGCCTGCACGCCCGATGAACCTGTCGGTCCGCTACCTGCCACATATACCATAACCGTTGCGGAATATGACAAAACTATGGGCAGCGTAGATGTTTCTGCCCCCGAAAGCGCAGACGGATATGTTGAGGGCGAGTCCGTCACGGTCACCGTCACGCCTAATAACGGATACGAAGTGGAGTCTTTCGTTGTCAGCGATCACGCCGACGCCGTATTGACCGAGGGTAGCTATACCTTCCAAGTTACGGGTAACGTAACGATCACGGTGACGTTTGTCGAGACTCATATAGATGTTCCCTCTACATATACAGTAACTGTTTCGGAATACGACGAAACTATGGGCAGCGTAGATGTTTCTGCCCCCGAAAGCGCAGACGGATATGTTGAGGGCGAGTCCGTCACGGTCACCGTCACGCCTAATAACGGATACGAAGTGGAGTCTTTCGTTGTCAGCGATCACGCC
>CANQNJ010000002.1 GCA_947625185.1 uncultured Clostridia bacterium | reverse complement strand
CGTATTTCGTGTAGCTACAACGGAGGGTTTTACCCTCTTTTGTAAAGCCACCGGCTATGCCGGTGGATATTTACTGTGTCAAAGCACTCGATTGTTGCACAGTCTTGTGATAAAATTTGCAAAGAGGCTTTGGACTGAAAAGCAACAATAGAAAGCACGTTGTCGTGCTTCCTTTTTAATTTTAAAAAAATCGCAGTTGCCGTAAATAGCGGAGCGGAGCGTATGCAAAAATCAATAATAAGTCGTATAATATACAACTTTATTTTTATAGCAACAATTGTATCAATGCGCCGATACTCACTTTAAATTAACAGCACAAGTTTTATGGTTATCTCGTTGTTTGCGTTTGTTATTGTCGGGTTTTGTTTCGGTAATATTGTTTATGATCTTTTGGCAAGCTTTGACTTAATTTGCTGTTGCGGGATTAGCATTATCTCTTTTGTATTGGCGGTGGGTGGTAGTGCTAATTAGTTTTGTTAAAAACGAATGAGATAAAGTCAAATCATTTAATGGTTTTATGTGTGGAATTGACAAAGCGGTCTTTTTGACAGATTTAACTTCATAATTAAATGTCGGAAGTGGAGGATATTCTCTGTTAATTCTTTGACTCTGTAATTAAATTATAACTACTTTTCGTGTTTTATGAAATACTATTACAGGCATAGTATAGTAATTTGGGCTATTTTTACATAATTTGCATAGGCAGGTACACAATAAAGACAGAAACGTTTATGGAGGAATTTATGAAAAAGCTTTTGATTGGAATGGCTTTGGGAGCGGCAGCTGGAATGATCGTAAGCGAGATCCCGCAGGTACAGAAAATGCTCGACAAAGGCAAAAAGAAAGTGAAAGAAATGACGAAGTAACGTTCCATTTCAAGGTCGCAATGCGACCCTGCATCAAGACCGCATAGGGCGGTCTTTTTGTTTGAGAAAAAATGTTTCGCTAATCTTGTCCGAATTGTATTGTCAATATGTAATGTTTTGTGGTACAATACAGATACTATGGGCAGAATAATGGCGCTTGACGTCGGAGACGTTCGCATAGGCATCGCTTTATCCGACTTGATGGGGATCATCGCCAATCCTTTGGAGACATATACGCGTAAGGGCGACATATGCAAAGATGTAGAGTACATAGTAAACCTTGCCAAGAGCAAAGAGGTTACTTTGTTCGTTTCGGGTTTACCGTTGGATCTTAAAGGCAGAGAGAGCGCGCAAGCGATCAAAATCCGGGAGTTTATGGACGAAATCAAGTCGGCTTGCGATATCCCCGTGGAATTTCTCGACGAACGTTTTACGACTCTGTCTGCGGAGCGCGTGCTTATAGACGGCAATGTGCGGCGGGAAGACCGTAAAAAAGTGATCGATAAACTTGCCGCAACGATAATTTTGCAAAACTTTCTTGACAGAAAAAGATAAATTCGGAGGTAAAAAATGGACGAAAAAGAAAAGAAGCAACACGACTGTGATTGCAAACACGAACACGACGAGCATTGCGATTGCGGTTGCGAGACCGTAGACGAGGACGTTGTAATGTTGGAAGACGAGGACGGCAACGAGATACCGTTCTATCACATTGCGACCCTCGAAAAAGACGGTAAGGAATACGCCTGCCTGCAACAAGCAGACGACGAAGACCCGATTGTCGAAATATTCGAGTTGCAGGAAGTGGAAGAGGGCGAAGAGGTTTACTACAACTTTCTTCCGATAGACGACGACCTGTATGACGCGCTGTACAAGCAACTTGAAGAAGAGGTCGAGGCAATGTCGGAGGACGAATGCGACGATCCGGATTGCGATTGTCATCATCACCACGACGAGGACTGATTTACGTCAACTACGGGGCTGTCGTACAATGCGGCAGCCCTTAAAATTTACGCAAATGTCGTACTACGCAGCCGATGGGAAAATTTTTTGCCGCATTGTCCGAAGCGACGCTCTTAAATCTAATTGGCAACCAATCGTTTTTCTGCGATAACTTACTCGCACGGCGCGGGTGAAAGGAAAATGGTTTTTGTTTGAGTACGTACGCGCGTTTTTTGTTGTACGTAGGGCTTGCGTAAAATTTCATTAAATATAAAAAAGCAAACTTGTAAAATGTGTCTGTTTTTGATTGCAAAAAATAGGCGCTTGTGCTATAATTTACAAGGTTTAATTCGCATTTGCGCAAGATTTGCGCGTTGTGCCGAGGTTTGCCTCTCGGTTGCGCGCAGAGTTGACGGCGCAAAGAGGTTAAAAACAACAAAAAAAGGAGAATAAGAAAAATGGCAGTTGTATCTATGAAACAGCTTCTGGAAGCGGGCGTTCATTTCGGACACCAAACCAGAAGATGGAACCCCAAAATGAAAAAGTATATCTACACCGAGCGTAACGATATACACATCATCGACCTTCAACAGACGGTGGCACAGGCGGAAGTCGCATATAAGTTTGTGCGCGATATCGCGGCGGAAGGCAAGCCCATCTTGTTCGTCGGAACAAAGAAGCAAGCTCAGGACGCGATAAAGACGGAAGCGGAGCGTTGCGGAATGTACTACGTCAACAACCGTTGGCTCGGCGGCACACTCACCAATTACAAGACCATCAAGTCGCGTATAGAGCGTCTTCACCAGATCAACCAGATGGAAAAGCTGGGCGAATTGGACGTTTTGCCGAAGAAGGAAGTAGCAAAGCTTCTCGAAGAGCGCGACAAGCTCGAAGCCAACCTCGGCGGTATCAAGGATATGAAGGGAATGCCCGGTTGTATCTTTATCGTGGACCCCAAGATGGAGGCCATCGCGGTTAAAGAAGCTCACGCGCTCAATATCCCCATCGTTGCAATAGTGGACACCAACTGCGATCCCGATCAGGTGGACGTGGTTATCCCCGCCAACGACGACGCTATCGGCGCGATCAAAATTATAGCAAGCATTATCAGCGGCGCGGTTATCGAGGCGAAAGAGGGTATTGTGATGAGCGTACCCGAGGATGACGAAGAACCCGTAAGGACCGAAGAAACTGTGCAGTTGGAAGAAAAGAAAGACGAGGAGACCGACAATGGCTAATTTTACCAATCAAGATGTAATGAAACTCCGCGAGCAAACGGGCGTCGGAATGATGGACTGCAAGAAAGCGCTTGTCGCAACCGACGGCAATTTCGACGAGGCGATCAAGTATCTTCGCGAAAAGGGTATGGCTTCCGCAGCCAAGAAAGCCGATCGCGTTGCAGCAGAAGGCCTTGTAAAATGCCTTGTTTCCGATGACAAGAAAAAAGCCGTCGCCGTTGAAGTAAACTGCGAGACGGACTTCGTTGCGCGCAGCGATCAATTTGTGGCGCTTGTCGACAACATTGCAAGGCATTTGTTGACGTCGAACGCTACGACGGTAGAGCAAGTTCTCGAAGAGAATTATTGCGATGACGCAGACAAGACTTTGAAGGTTCTTGTTGCGGAAGCTACCGCGGCAATCGGCGAAAAGATATCTCTTCGTAGATTTACGAGATTTGTATTGAACGATAACGGACTTATTTCCAGCTATATCCATATGGGCGGCAAGATCGGCGTTTTGTGCGAGTTCAGAAGCGACGCCGAGCAGAGCGACATTGCCGAACTTGCTTTCAACGTTTGCATGCAAATTGCAGCAAGCAAGCCGCAGGTCGTGAGCATAGCCGATGTTGACGCAAGTCAGCTGGAATCCGAGAAGGAGATCCTTACCGTTCAGGCGAGAAACGAAGGCAAGCCCGAGGCTATTATCGGCAAGATGGTAGAGGGACGCATTCACAAATTCTACAAAGAAATTTGTCTGCTCGAACAAGAATATGTTCGCGATCCCGCCTTGTCCGTCAAGCAAGTAATTGCAGACGTGTCCAAGAAGGTCGGCAAGGATATAGCCGTAACGAGATTTGTACGTTACGAAATGGGCGAAGGCATCGAAAAGCGCGTTGACAATTTCGTCGACGAGATTGCAGAACAACTCAAAAACATCAAGTAATCTATAATTTATTGCAAAGGGAACAACGTTGCTGTTTGTTCCCTTTTTGCAAAATTCTGTGTGGGGACTGTATGTCGAAATATAAACGTATTCTACTTAAAATCAGCGGAGAAGCTCTTTCCGACGGACAGATGAACATATGCGGCGACAGCACCAATAAGGTCGCGCGTCAGATCAAGCAAATCGTCGAAACGGGCGTTCGGCTGGGCGTGGTTGTCGGCGGCGGAAATATCTGGCGCGGTCGTACGATAGACACCATGGACAGAGCGACTGCTGACTACATCGGTATGCTTGCAACCGTGATGAATGGTCTGGCGCTGGGCGAAGCGCTTACCGCGCTCGGCATCGATAACAGAGTCGTGTCGTCCTTTGCGATAGACAAAGTCGCCGAGACATATTTTCTGCCCGACGTAATTCGGTATCTCGACAGCGGCAAAGTGGTCATCTTTGTGGGCGGTACGGGGTCTCCGTATTTTTCTACCGATTCCGCTGCGTCGCTGAGGGCATGCGAGATCCACGCCGACGCGCTTGTCTGCCTTAAAGCGGTCGACGGTCTGTACGACAGCGATCCCAAGTTGAACCCCAATGCGCATAAATACGATGAAATATCTTATGATAAAGTGATAGCGGACAATCTTAAAGCTATGGATCTGACGGCAATAGCAATGTGCCGTGAGTTCGGCGTAAAGATAATCGCATTGGGCAAAGATGAGCCTGACGGCGTCGTCAGAGCTTTGAACGGTGAAAAATTGGGAACAATTATCAAATAACTGTTGAAATAAATCGTTATATATTGTAGAATATAGACAATATATCTATAATGGAGGGTGTTATGAATTACGCTACACCGCAAATCGAAGAAATATTCCTTAACTTTGAAATGGATTGCGACAAGGCGATCGAATATATGAAAAACGAGTATAATCTTATGCGTGCCGGACGCGCCAATCCGAAGTTGGTGGAAAGTATCCGCGTCAATTACTACGGAACGCCCACGGCTATCAAGATGATGGGCAATATCTCCATTCCTGAGCCGAGATGCCTTGTTATTACGCCTTGGGATAAGTCAACGCTTAAAGAGATCGAGAAGGCGATTCTTGCCGCCAACATCGGCGTAACTCCGCAAAACGACGGCACGCTTATACGTTTGACTTTTCCGACGCTTACGGAAGAACGCCGCAGAGAGCTTGTAAAGCAAGTCAAGAAACTTGCCGAGGACACAAAAGTCGTGTTGAGAAATGCTCGCAGAGACGCTATGGACGCCTTGAAAAAAGAAAAGAACGGCAAGACCGTCTCGGAAGATCTTATTGCGGATTACGAAGAGGAAGTGGACAAGAACCTTTCCAAGCAGATAGAGCTTGTTGACAAGCTGTCCAAAGAAAAAGAAACAGACGTTATGTCGGTGTAGTTTTTGATGAAATGAATCTTAACGATTTGATCGGACTTGAAGTCTGCGACGCCGAAAGTCTTTTGCGGCAATCGGGTATAACAAACTTCAAGTTTGTTTATTATGTAGACAGGAAACAAAAACAGTTTGACAAGGAGCTGATAACGGCTGTACGATCCAAAGAAAACGGTTTGGAATTAGTAGTCTGCCGTTATAAATTCGAAGTTTGATGAATATCCCCAATCACGTTGCTTTTATTATGGACGGAAACGGCCGTTGGGCCAAGCAAAGGGGCTTGGCGCGCTTACACGGTCATAAACGCGGACTCGATGTGGCGGAGCGAGTGATAGACCATTCGCTCGCAGTGGGTATCAAATACCTCTCATTGTATGTCTTTTCCACCGAAAATTGGAAACGTCCGCAATCGGAGATCAACAATCTTTTTGCGCTTGCCGACAGATATCTCAGTCGTTTCGATGATTTCTGTAAGGACAGAGTGCGCGTTGTCGTTTCCGGAGAAAAAGACGGATTACCGCAGAATCTGGCGAATAAGATATCCTATACGGAAGAACGCACCAAGGATTTCAACGCGATCTGCGTAAATCTCTGCATAAATTACGGCGGACAAACGGAGATCGTTGACGCGGTCAACAAGCTCGTCAAGCAGGGTAAAGATATAACTGTCGATAACATACGAAACAATTTGTACCAACGTTTGCCCGATCCCGATCTGATCATTCGCACGGGCGGACAGAAACGTTTGTCGAATTTCTTGCTGTTTCAAAGCGCCTACTCCGAGCTTGTGTTTTCCGATACGCTCTGGCCCGACTTTACAAACGAAGAGTACGATGCCATTATCGAAGAATACGGCAAGCGTACGCGCAATTTTGGAGGAATCAATGGCATTAAATAAAAAATCATTGCTTAATCGAGTATTGGTCGGCTGCGTGATTTTTATTGTAATGATAGGCATGGTACTGTTGAATGTGTATCTGCCCAATTATGTAAGCGACAAGAGCGCCATAGGTAAGTTTATCAGCGGCAGATCCATCAACTCGATATTGATAGCGATACTGATACTGCTGTCAGTTATCGAGATGAGACGCGCTCTCGGCAGAGAACGTATCCCGGATTGTTTCAGTTGGCTGTTGTGGTTGTACGGTTTCGGGCTTATGCCAATATACATACTGTCCGGCTTTATGGGGATAATGTTTTTCTCCCTCCTGGTGTTCACGACGTCTGTTGTGACCGCCTTGTTCAGAAACCGTATGGACAGCTTGATATACATCGCGTTTATGCTTGTGTATCCGGGACTCTTTATGGCTACGTTGCTGTATCTGAACAGAAGCGCAACTACGCACGTCTTTTCGGAAGGCAGCGCAATGTTTCCCTACCTCGAAAACGATATCTGGATGGTACTTGACCCGTTGCTGCAAACTCATCACGACAATTATTTGTTGCCGCTCAATGCCATCTGCATTGCTTTGGTATTTGCCGTATCTACATTTACCGATACGTTTGCGTTTTTTGTCGGGAGTTTGTTCGGCAAGCACAAGCTTTGTCCGCAGATTTCTCCCAACAAGACGGTGGAGGGCGCTATCGGCGGCGTCGTAGGCGGAGCCTTGGGCTCGTTTATCGTATTCGTGCTGTTTGATTGGGCAAAGATTTTCGGACCGCAATTCGGCTTGACTTTCGAAGGATTGGGACTGTCTACGTTCAATACGGCATTTACCTATGTAATTATCGGATTGCTCGGATCGGTTGCCACTCAGATAGGCGACTTGCTTGCAAGTATGGTCAAGCGCTATTGCGGTATCAAAGATTACAGCAGAATTTTGGGAGAACACGGTGGCATTGTGGACAGAATGGACGGAATTATGTTTAATTCCGTGTTTGTCTCATTCGTGTTTATGTTTATATTGTGATGAAGAAGATCGCTGTATTGGGCAGTACCGGCTCGATCGGTACGCAAACTCTGGATATAATTCGCGCCAACGGCGACAAGCTCAAAGTTCATTCGCTTGTCGCTTATTCCGATAGGGCGAAGCTCGATTCTCAGTGCAAAGAATTTGCTCCCGAGTTCGACGGACTTATCTCCGAGGGAAAAGAATGTCTGATACAAGCCGTGCGCGGCGCCGACGTGGCGGTGATAGCGACAAGGGGTATCGCCGCATTGGAGAGTATTCTCTTTTGCCTCGATAACGGTATAGACGTCGCCCTCGCAAATAAAGAAGCCTTGGTGTGCGCAGGCGAATTGATCATGAGCAAGGCGGGCGAGAACGGAATACGTCCCATCGACAGCGAACACTGCGCGATAAGTCAATGTCTGTCGGGTCACAGTCCATCCTCGTTGAGCAGGATATTGCTGACCGCAAGCGGCGGACCCTTCCGCAATACGCCGCGGAACGAGCTGCCGAGCGTTACTTGCGAACAGGCTTTACGTCACCCAAATTGGCATATGGGGTCGAAAATCACCGTTGACAGCGCTACGATGATGAACAAATCTCTGGAAGTTATCGAGGCGAGTTTTTTGTTCGGTGTGTCGGCAGATCGTATACAAATCGTCGTTCATCCGCAAAGCGTCGTTCACTCTATGGTTGAGTATTCCAACGGCGAGATAGTGGCGCAATTGGCATATCCCGATATGCGATTGCCGATACAGATCGCCTTGTTGGGAGACGAGGGCGGCTATTGCTGCAAGCCATTGGATCTGCGGAGTATGTCGGGGCTTACTTTTGAGCAGTGCGATTTCGACAAATTTCCCTGCGCGCGGTTGGGATACGATATCCTTCGATATCCGTCGCTGTGCAGAACTGTTATGAATGCCGCCAACGATGTGTGCGTGGAGAGATTTTTGCGGGGCAAGTTTTCTTTTGTGAATTTTCACAATATAATAATGAATGCCGTGGAGTATTTCTGCGAAGAAGCCGCTCGCGCGGAATTGACCGTAGAAAATATTCGGAATTTCGATAAAAGTACTCGGCTGTATGTAAACAGGCTGATAGACGGAGAATAATGCTTAATCTTTTGTGCGATTTTACATCTGTTATGAGAACCATAGGGTATGTCCTGTTGGCGTTTGTAGTGTTAATGGTAATGGTGTTGATACACGAAACCGGTCACTATACCGCCGGCAAGATACTCGGTTTTCAAATAAATGAATTTTCCGTGGGGATGGGTCCGAAAATATTCTCAAAAAAGAGAAAAAACGGCGAAGTTTTTTCTTTGAGACTGCTCCCGTTGGGCGGTTATTGCGCCTTTGAGGGAGAAGGAGAAGATAACAAAAACCCGAAAGCGTTCAATTCGCAGAAACCCTGGAAAAGGCTTATTGTGCTGTTTTCGGGAGCGTTGTTCAATTTCCTCTCGGCGATACTTATCGGGATCATCGTATTCGCGGCATACGGGGAAACGGTGGTCGTGGTGAACGACGTATACGAGTATGCCCCCGAGGCAAACAGACAGCTCCAAAGCGGCGATATAATTTACAAAGTCAACGGCAGGCGCGTTTATATGCTCGACAGTTTGAGCAGATATCTTTCCGACGACGAGATGAACGTGGTCGTTCTGCGTCCGCGCGAGGATAACGGGCAGACGGTGTACGAGCAGGTGGAACTGTCCGATATCGTTCAGAAGAAGTTTTATTCGGTAATTCTTACCAAGGTAAACGGAACCTATACCTCGGACAACAGGCTGTTGCAGAAAAACGACACCGTGTATAAAATAAACGGTCATACCTTATCCGAGGAAGGGGAATTTGAAAGATATCTTCGCCAGGCGGAAGACAGCGTTACCTTGACCGTTACCGACGGCAGCAAATACTATGATTATACGGTCGCCAAGAGCAGTTTCGGCGGCGATATCGTCGTAACGGAGTCGCCGTATACGGGCATTGGAATGTCCGTCCATTACGATAAATACAAATTCGGCTTCGGCGAAGTGTTGATAAGAGTAGTTCCTTATTGCTGTGAAGTCGGTATGCTTGTGTTGCGTACATTGGGAGGTTTGCTTACGGGCGCAGTCGGTATCGAGAGCGTCGGCGGTCCCATAACGACGATAAGTATGACGAGCGAAATCGTTGCCACGGGTTTCGGAAACGTATTGATGCTGATAGTACTCATATCCGTCAATCTCGCAGTATTCAATCTTCTGCCTGTACCCGCTCTTGACGGATGTCAGATGGTTTTTGTAATAATCGAGTGGATAGCGGGTCGTCCCATCAACAGAAAGGTGCAAAGCTACATCAACGGCATAGGACTGATAGTTCTCATCGGCTTGATGTTGCTTATAGATATACTTAAACTATGAGAAATCCGACGCGGCAAATAAATATACGAGGCGTCGCCATCGGCGGCGACAATCCCGTCGCCATCCAATCGATGACGAATCTTTCCGTTACGGACGTGGAGGGAACGTTGGCTCAGATCCAACGCTGTGTACAAAACGGTTGCGACATAATGCGCGTCGCCGTACCGAACAAAACGGCAGTCGCGTCCTTTGCTGAACTGCGTAAACGCACGGACGTCCCCCTCGTCGCGGATATTCATTTCGATTATCGTCTGGCAATAGCAGCCGTCGAGGCGGGAGCGGACAAGATCCGTATCAATCCGGGCAATATGTCGCTGACTCAACTTGACAGCGTGATAGACTGCGCCAAAGCAAACGGCGTACCTATCCGCATAGGCGTAAACGGCGGTTCCGTCAACAAGCAAGCTCTTGCGGCGCACGGCAGCAAAGCCGAGGCTATGTACGCAAGTCTGGAACAATATGTAAGATATTTCGAAAGCAGAAATTTCACCGATATCGTACTCTCCGTAAAGAGTACCGATGTGCGCGAGACCGTGGATACGAACAGACTCATAGCCGCGCTCGGATATCCGATCCACCTCGGCGTTACGGAGGCGGGACTTCTTCGTCAGGGACTTGTAAAAAATTCCATCGGTATCGGCGCTTTGCTGTTGGACGGAATAGGGGATACTATCAGAGTATCGCTTACATCCGATCCCGTAGACGAGGTTCAAGCTGCCAAAGATATGCTTGTCGCCTTGAAATTGAGACAGGGCGTAACATTTGTTTCCTGCCCTAAATGCGGGCGGTGTTCCATCGACCTCGAAAACGCCGCGACGCAAATTTACGACTATGTGCGTAATATGAAATGCGACGTCAAGATAGCCGTAATGGGTTGCGAGGTTAACGGACCGGGGGAGTGCGGCGACGCCGACCTCGGTATGGCGGGTGCAAACGGCAACGTTGTGTTTTTCCGTCACGGTCAACGCTACAAAACCGTTTCCGCAGCGGACGCGGTGGAACTTTTCAAGAGGGAAATAGACAAAATTACAAATGCTGATTGATCTTCTACATCAACAATTCTCCAATCTCGGCGATCTCAGAATGAGAGAAATACGCGTCGATAAACAACAACGCAAAGTATTTTGTACTTTGTCATATCCCGCTTCGCCATACTTCGACAACGATGCAAAGGCGCAAATAACCGATTTTGTCCGAAGCCATATGCCGAAAGGCTATCTGTGCAGCGTCAAATTTGCCGAAGACGTATTTACGGTCAATTCATTTATACGCAATCTGTCCGACTATATCAAAGAATATTATCCCGTTTTTTCCAACGTGGGCAAACAACGAATGGAAGTGCGGATCGATGGTAAGCAAATATACGCCTCGTTAAAAGTTGACGCCGTAACGCGTAAGAATATGGAACTTACGGACTTCTGTCAAAAGTTGTCCGAACATTACGCCGAGTATACGAGTTATACCGTAGAATTCGCCTTGATATCGGATGAGGGGAATATTACCGCAAACGTAAGCGAACAGGAAAAACTCGTTCGGTTGGCGATCAACAGAGAACTTTTGCGCCCGACGAGATTTTTCAACATAAGCGGTCAAAGAACGCTTTTCGGCAAAAACATCGCCGCAATGCCTATGTACATCTCCGATCTGCGTAAGCCGATGGACAGTTGCAACGTCTGCGGAAAAGTCTCTTCCAAGAGTTGCCGCAAGGCGAAGAACAACCCGCTTCTGTATGTTTGTTCCTTTACATTGACCGACGGTACGGGAGGCAGTCTGCCCTGCGTGCTATTTGTGCGAATGCAGATAACGGACGTCGAGACCATAATGAGCGAAACGGGGTGCGGAGAGGCAGAGGCAAAGACCCTTTCCGAGAAACGTTCCTTGGCAAACGATAAAAAATTGAAAGACATACTGTGGCTGTCCGACAATATGGACGTGGCGGCGCACGGCAAGGTCGTCTACGGACAGAGCGGACAGTTGGAAATGCACGTCTATGATCTGTGTACCTGCAAGATAGACCCGATTTCGTCCGAGCGTGAGTTTAACAGGGAAGTCGCGCCCGAGTATTTGTTGGTCAAGCCCGAGGACTGTACCGAATTTCGTCAAATAAACTTTGTGGATAATTTGTCTCAGACTTCTCTGCTCTCGGGAAAAAGTTACGTCGTCCTGCACGTCAATTCGACGGGATTCGGCAACGTTATAGAGGACAGATTGTATGCGATATGCGCGGTAAAGCTTCTGGACGGTCACGTGAGGGAACGTTTCTTTACATACGTAAATCCGGAGAAAGAACTGTCGGACGAGAGGGCTTTGGAGCAGTGCGGTCTTACCTCCGCAAAATTGATCTTCTATCCGACGCTGACCGAGATAATTTCCGACCTGTATAAATTTGTATACGGCAGCAGTCTTGTTGGTAACAATCTGACTCAGATATTACAGTTGCTCGATTACTACGCCGCGCCGATGAATTACAGGTTTGACAACCCCGTCGTATCCCAAACTGATTTGTTGGGACAGCTGTTTGAAAACAGCACATTGGAAGTTACCGTCAACCTCGCCAAGTTGGACGACGTCGCAAAAAAATGCAAAGTATCCTGTCCCAACGGCGTATTTTGCCGCGATACCGCAATGACGGTTGCTCGTTGTATGAGCATGCTGTCCGGCAATGCAAAGTAAAAGTATATTTATTTTTATATAAATAGTTGTCAAACTTAAATTGATGTGGTATAATTCAATTAACAAATTGACTAAATTTGTTAGTGTAGCTTGCAAAATTCACAGTTTTTGTTGCAAGCGACCAATTTCGCCAATTAGTAGATTTGGTGAGAGTGGAGTTGTCTCCACTCTCAAATTAATGTAAGGAGAATTTATGGGCAAGGTTTCCGATGAGGTGTACAAACTTGTTTCGCCGATAGCCGAGAGTTTCGGGCTCGAAGTAATCGAGGTACTGTACGAGAAGAAGTACGACGGAATGAATCTTACCGTCGTTATAGACAAAGAGGGCGGCGTAACCATTGACGACTGCGAAAAGTTGCACAGAGCCATCGACGCGCCGTTGGACGAACTTGACCCGATTGATACGGCATACATTCTCAACGTATCCTCTCCCGGTATAGACCGCCCGCTGAAAACGGAACGCGATTACAAAAGGAACCTCGACAAAAAGATATCCGTCAAGCTGTACAAACCCTTCGACGGCAAAAAAAATTACGAAGGCGTATTGGAAAGCTATGACGACGACAAGTTCACTATCCGAATGAAAAACGGTCTGCAAATTACTTTCAACAAAAAAGATACGGCAAAAGTTGAGCCGATAATAGAATTTTAGGAGGAACAACAATGATTAGCAAAGAATTTTTTCTTGCACTCGACGAGTTGGAGGAAGTAAAAGGCATAAGCAAGGAGAAAGTTATCGAATCTCTCGAAACCGCCTTGACGATAGCCTGCAAAAAGCATTACGGCGAAGCTTCCAATACGGTTGTGAAGATCAATCCCGAAAAGAATACCATAAAAGTATATACGAGCAAAACGGTGGTGGAAACAGTGGAGACCCCCGAGAAGGAAATTTCGCTGGATGACGCGCAGCTTATCAAGAAAAGCTACAAACTCGGCGACGAGGTCCTTACGGAGATTAACCCCAGAGATTTCAGCCGTATTGCGACGCAGAATGCCGTTCAGGTTATAAAGAACAGCCTTCATCAAGCGGAAAAGGACGTGACCTACAATCAATACTCCGACAAGGAAAACGAACTGCTGATCGGAATTGTTTCTCGCGTCAAAGATGACGGAACTATTTACGTAGAAATCGGCAAAAATCAAATGGAAGGCGTGCTTACTCCGCAGGATCAGATCCCCGGCGAAAAATTCCACGCGGGAGACAGAATAAAAGTTCTCGTCAAGCGCGTACGCGACGGCGTAGGCGGCACACAGGTAATTCTGTCGCGCGCAAGCTATATGTTTATCAAGCGTTTGTTCGAGAACGAAGTGCCCGAGATCCGCGCAGGTATTGTCCAGATCAAGAGCATTGTCCGCGAGGCGGGATTCCGCACCAAGATGGCGGTATATTCCACCGACCCCGAGATAGACGCGGTGGGAGCCTGCGTAGGCAACAAAGGAATAAGAGTAAACGCCATCGTCTCCGAGATCGGAGGAGAAAAGATAGACATCATACCTTGGAGCAGTGATATTCTCGATTACATTGCGAGAGCGTTGTCTCCCGCAAAAGTTCTGATCGTGCAGGCGGATGAGGACGCCAAGGAAGCCAAGGTCGTTGTCCCCGACGAAAAACTTTCTCTCGCAATAGGCAAAGAGGGACAAAATGCCCGTCTTGCGGCGAGACTTACGGGTTGGAAGATCGACGTCAAATCTTACTCCGCGGCGCTTGCAAGCGGAATGTTCGACGGCGACGACGGAGAATAACATTGAGCGCGGCAAGAAATATTCCGCAACGTATGTGCGTGGTTTGCCGTCAGGTAAAGCCCAAGAAAGAGTTGGTGCGCATCGTATATGCCGATGACGGCGTGACGGTGGACGTTACGGGCAAGATGAACGGCAGAGGCGTGTATCTTTGCAAATGCAGAGACTGTATCGACAAAGCGCTTAAAAGCAAAGGCTTTGTCAAACAGCACGGCTTTTCGTTGGATACCGTGGCGGAACAGTTGGAGAAATTGATTGAACGATAAAATACAGACATATATAGGTTTTGCAATAAAGAAAGGCGCCGCGGTATACGGCTGCGACGGGATAAAGGTCAGCAAAAGACATATGCGAGCAATATTGTACACGCCGACGTTATCCGACAATTCTCTTTCTACTCTGCGAGGAGTAAGCGAACGTTTGCATTGTCCGCTGTTGCTCATAGAGGATTACGAAACATTGCAAAAGAAAAATTGTAAAGCGGTGGCTATCTGCGACAAATCGTTAGCCGACGCAATTATGGAAAATTTGATGTATGTGCCTCGGGAGGATAAATAATGGCAAATACAACCAATACGCAAAGAACAAGAAACTTTGAAAACATCAAAACGGTAAAGACCAACGTTTTGAATGTTGCTCGTGCTTTACAACAGACGCTTGCAGCGGTAAGACAACGTGCCAATGCGCTTTCCGACGATATTCAACAGCGCAAGATAGAGTACCGTCAGTTGGAGGAGACATCGGTAAACGAAACCGTTACGCAGGCGGAGGTCGAGAACGAAACCGTTGCGGCGGAGCAACCCGTTGCAGTGGTAGAAGAAGTTTCCGAACCTAAGGTGGTTGAACCGACTCCCGCCCCCGTTGCGGAAGAACCGCCGCAACAGCCGAAAAAACCGCAAACAAAGGTAGATACGATCATCGAAAACGGCAGAGAGATCAAACGTTACACCGATGAAAAGGGAAATGTCAAGATAAGAAAATTTCTCGACACTTCTTCCGCAAAGAGTTCTTCGACCACTTCGAGCGGAGTCAAGCGCGATACGCGCACGGGTCCCAACAGGACTTCCGGCGTAAAACCCAATAAGGACGAACAATCTTCTGCTGGCAGAAACGGTCAACAACGTTCCGCTCAAAACAAGAAATTCAGCGCCGTGGCGGACGTGCCTCGCAATGAACCGCAGAAGTCGCACGGCAATAAAAATAAGACAAAGGATCATCCCGACGAAAAACGGCAAAGCAATCTCAAAAAATTGCTTACGCGCGACTATACGGCGGATTACGACGAGGACAAAGTCGTACGCAGAGCGCGCACCAAGAAAAGCGAATCCAATACGGTCGTCGCTCCGAAAATCACTCATGCCGTGGTAAACGATAAGGAAGTGCCTATCAAGTTGCTCAGCGAACGTATAGGCGTATCCGCATCGGAAATAATCAAGCAGTTATTTAAGGAAGGCATAATGAAAACGATCAACGATACGGTCGATTTCGATTATGCGGAATATGTCGCGGGGCTGCACGGCGTAACGTTGGAGCTCAAACAAGAACTGACCGCGGAAGAGATCATTATCGACGCCGAAACGGACGACGGATTGGAGAACAATACCAAGCGTCCGCCCATAGTAACGGTTATGGGACACGTCGATCACGGTAAGACGTCCTTGCTTGACGCAATCCGCAATACCAACGTGACAAGCGGCGAAGCGGGCGGTATCACGCAACACATCGGCGCCTACACGGTTACGGTAAACGGCGAAACCATTACATTTATCGATACCCCCGGTCACGCGGCGTTTACGGCGATGCGCGCTCGCGGAGCCAAGATCACCGACGTGGCGATAATAGTAGTCGCCGCAGACGACGGCGTGATGCCGCAGACGATAGAGGCGATCAACCACGCCAAAGCCGCGGGAGTATCCATCGTCGTTGCTATCAATAAGATGGACAAACCCCACGTCGATCCCGACCGGGTAAAACAACAACTTACGGAGTACGAATTGGTCCCCGAAGAGTGGGGCGGCGAAACGATAATGGTCCCCGTCTCCGCAAAGACGGGAATGGGGTTGGATAAATTGCTCGAAAGTCTGTTGCTCGTCACCGAAATCAAAGATCTCAAAGCAAACCCCGCCAAACGCGCTACGGGTACGGTCATCGAGGCAAAACTCGACAAGGGCAGAGGTCCCGTCGCCACCGTGTTGATAAGCAACGGTACTTTGAACGTCGGCGACAGTCTCATCGCGGGCGCCGCAACAGGCAAGATCCGCGCAATGTTCGACGACAAGGGAAGAAAAGTCAAGAGCGCAGGTCCGTCTATGCCCGTGGAAGTGTTGGGATTCTCCGAGGTGCCCCAAGCCGGCGACTATATGTATGTCGCTGACGAAAAGCTCGTGAAGAAAGCCGCCGAGGAACGTAAGAACAAGATCAAGTTGGAGAACGCGCGTCAGACGCCTTCGCTCAATCTCGGCGATCTGTTCGGACGCATCTCCGAAGGACAATTGAAAACGCTCAATCTTATCATTAAGACTGACGTTCAAGGTAGTTTGGAAGCATTGAAGGGCAGCCTCGAAAAGATATCCAACGACGAAGTCAAGATAAGCGCGATCCACGGAGGCGTGGGCGCGATAACCGAAACCGACGTTATGCTTGCCAAGGCATCCGAGGCGATCATTATCGGCTTCAACGTGCGTGCTGACAACAATGCAAAGGCTCTCGCCGAAAAGGAAGGCGTCGATATCCGCTTGTACAGCGTTATTTACGACGCCGTGGACGACGTGACTGCGGCAATGAAAGGTATGTTGGCGCCCAAATTCCGCGAGAATATACTCGGAAGCGCCGAAGTCAGAGAAGTATTCAAGATTACCGGCGTCGGCTCCGTCGCGGGCTGCTATGTTACAAACGGCAAGGTCGCACGCAACGGCAAGGTACGCATTTATCGAAACGATATCAGTATCTATGACGGCAATATACTTGCGCTTAAACGTTTCAAGGACGACGTTAAAGAGGTCGCTTCTGGTTATGAGTGCGGTATCTCGATAGAGAATTACAACGATATAAAAGTCGGCGACGTATTTGAAGTTTATCAAATGGAAGAGATACAACAATGAACACGAGAGTCAGCAAGCTCAATTCCGAATTTAAGCGCATGATAGCCGAGGTGTTGACAAAGAAGGTCAAGGATCCGCGTATTACGGAAATGTTTACGGTATTGGACGTCGATTGCGACAAAGAACTGTCTACCGCCAAGGTGTATGTCAGCGTGTTTTCAACAGACGCAGACAGAGCTGCGGCGACGTTTGCCGCCATACGCGACAACGAACCTATTGTGCGCCGCGAAATATCCAGGGCAATGCACATTCGCAAGGTGCCGGAGTTTTCGTTCATATTGGATACGTCGCAGGAATACGGTCAGAAAATCGACAAGATATTAAATGAAATCAATCAAAAAAGCAATAACAGTTAGTCAATTGGCGGAGCTTCTTTCGCAAAGAAGCCGTTTTGCCTTGTTTGCGCATACCAATCCCGACGGCGATACGCTCGGCGCGACTATCGCGCTGTCTCTCGTATTGCGGCGTCTGGGCAAATATGTGCGTATATTTTGCGATACGCAGGCAAGCGACAAACTCAGAAACGCGTTTTCCGAAATGACTGAGATCGAATCGGTTTTCGACGGAAAATACGATGTGATGATCGCCGTCGATTGCGGAGATATCAACAGAACGGGTGAATTTGCCTCTGTTTACGACGCATTCGGCGAGACTGTTACCGTAGACCATCACGGCGGCGAATACTTCTCCAAATACAATCTGGTTACACGGTATGCGTCTACTTGCCAAATCGTGTATGAGTTGGTTAAAGAGATGGCGGTTGCCATCGACCCCTTGTTGGCAACATACCTGTATATGGGGTTATGTACGGATACGGGCAATTTTTCACATAACAACACGGACAAAAACTGTTTTCTTATGGCGGCGGAGCTGTGCGAATGCGGCGCGGAAACGGAAAAAGTCAACAGGGTTTTCTTCAAAGACGTCACTTTGCCAGAAGTGCGATTGCTCGGGCGAGCGCTCGGCAGACTGCGCACCTATTACGACGGACGGTTGGTGTTGATGTATCTCACTCAAAAAGATTTGAAAGAGTTTGACGCCGATATCGGAGCAACGTCGGGAATAGTGCAGTACGCCATTAACGTAGATTCCGCCAAGATCGGCGTTATGTTGACAGAGTATACTCCCAATACATACAAAGTAAGTATGAGGGGTAAAGATTTTTCCGTCAGGGAGGTATGCCGCGAATTCGGCGGAGGCGGACATATGTATGCCTCGGGCTGTATGATAAGCGGTTTTCTCGAAGACGTGATAGATAAGATTGTCCGCGTGGCGGGATATACGCTATGAACGGATTTATCAACGTTTTGAAACCCGTCGGGGCTACCGCAAGCGACGTCGTCGTCTGCCTCAAACACATCCTGCACGAGAAAAAAATCGGTCATTTGGGAACTTTGGACCCCGGTGCAAGTGGCGTGCTTCCTATTGCGATAGGGCAGGGAACCAAATTGTTCGATTACCTTACGAAAAAGGTCAAATACTACCGCGCCTTTTTCACATTCGGCAAGACGACCGACACATTGGATTCCTACGGAACCGTTGTCGGCGTCAGCGACAAGATCCCCGATAATGAAGAACTGATATGCGCATTGAGTCGTTTTACGGGGCAGATCAGTCAGATCCCGCCGCAATATTCGGCAATATCCGTCGGTGGCGTTCGATCTTATAAGTTGGCGCGTCAAGGCGCGGACGTGGAGTTGTCGGCGCGACCCGTTACCATTTACGAATTAAAGCTGTTGTCGCAAGTGTCGAAAGACGCCTATGCGGTGGATATCCGTTGCAGCGGCGGAACGTACATTCGTTCTTTGGCACGGGATATCGCAATCGCTTGCGGAACGGTAGGCTATATGAGCGGACTGATACGTCTTGCGTCCGGCTGTTTCGATATAGCCGACGCTTATACGTTGGATGAGATCCGCGAAAAGAAGTCCGACTGTCTGTTGGATATACGCTATCCGCTCGGCGACACGGCAGACTGTATTGTCGGGGACGAGTATTACGAAGATCTCGATTTCGGCAGGAAAGTACGCGTGGAACCATTTGACGGATACAGAAAAGTATATTGCAAAAGTATATTTTTCGGCTTGGGCAGACAGGACAAAGGGATACTCAAACTCGATTACTATTTGAAAAATGCCTTGTAAGGGTGAGATGTGCAAATAATACAATTCGGCGAACAAATAAATCGTCCCATAGTTATGTGTCTCGGATACTTCGGATGTATGCATTTGGGACATATCGAGCTTTTGCAAAGGGCAAAGCGCCGTGCGGCGGAGCGAAATGCCAAAGTGGCTTTATTTACCTTCTCCAACAATCATCTCAAATTGTTGGGCAAGGACGATAAAATTATTTACACATATGACGAGCGCATAAAACTTTACGAAAAGTTAGGCGTAGATTATGTCGTATCCGCTGTGTTCGATGAGGAATTTCGCGCCAAGACGGGACGGCAGTTTGTCGATATATTGAGAAACTACGATTTGCAAGGCGTCGTATGCGGATTCGATTACAGTTGCGGAAGCGACAGAACGGATAGCCGCGGATTGAGAGAGCTTCTCGCCGACACGTGCGACGCGGATATTGTGGACGCAGTGTGTATCGACGGCGTAAAGGTCAGTACGACTCTTGTGCGTAAGCTGCTTGCGTCCGATAAAATAGAAGAGGCTGACAATTTGCTGTCGGAGCCGTATTTCATTTGCGGAACGGTCTGCCGCGGACGGCAAGTGGGCAGAAAATTGGGCTTTCCCACTGCAAATATTTCCGTCGATAACGATAAATTTGTTCCGATAGGCGTATTCGGCGGCTATGCCGCGGTAGACGGAAAAAGCTATAAAGCCATTGTGAATATAGGGCAAAAACCCACGTTCGCCTTGAACGGCGTCGACGTTGAGGCTCATCTGATAGACTTTGAGGGCGATATATACGGCAAACCGATAAAAATTTCTTTGACGAAATATCTGCGTCCGATATATCGATTCGACAACGGCGAACAACTGACGGCTCAACTTGAACAAGATAAGGAAAGTGTGATAAATGATCAGATTCGGTCCGAGCGGTAATTGCTCAAAATTTTATGACGAGGGGCATACGTCCAGCGTGGATGCGCCTAAGTGGCTTGCCGAGCAAGGACTAAATGCATACGAATATTCCTTCGGAAGAGGGATCAACATCAGCGATGAAAAAGCCAACGCCATAGGCGAACTCGGCAAAGTATTCGACGTTGCAATATCCGTTCACGCGCCGTACTATATCAATCTTGCCAATCCTTCGGACGAGATGGCGGACAAATCCTACGGTTACATACTCAGGAGTTGCAACAAAGTCCGCGCATTTTACGGAAACAGGGTGGTTTTTCACCCGTCCACCGTGGGCAAACTTACCCGCAAGGAAGCTGTCGAGCTGACGCAGCGCCGTATGAAAAGACTTGCCGAGCTTATCGTCGAGAACAAAATGGACGACTGTATATTCTGCCCCGAAACAATGGGTAAGATCAATCAGATAGGCGACGTGGAAGAAGTTACGGAATTTTGCAAAACGGCGGACTTCTTTATCCCGACGATCGATTTCGGACATATCAACGCGCGAACTTACGGCAGTCTCAAAACGGAAGAGGATTACGAAAGGATAATATTGCATCTTATCGACAATCTCGGTTTCGAGCGCGCAAGCAAGGTTCATATTCACTTCTCCAAGATAGAGTACTCCGTCGGCGGAGAGGTGCGACATCTGACTTTTGCGGATACCGTATTCGGACCCGAGTTCGACCCCTTAGCCAAGGTGCTAAAAAAATACAAATTGGAACCCGTCGTGATCTGCGAGTCGGACGGTACCCAAGCCGACGACGCGCTGACGATGAAGCAAATATACGACAATATCCGATAGGGAGGAATTATGAAAAACACCGATAAACTTTTCGAGTTATCCAAAGTGGACGCCGTTCTCGTAATCAGTGAGAAAAACCGTATGTATTTTACGGGATTTGCTTCCACGTTCGGTTATCTTGTTTTGCTGCATAACAACAAGAATATTTTTATAACCGACCCGCGATATTACGAGATGGCGCAGAGTTTGAGTCGGGACGGCGTTGAGGTAGTGCAGATAGCCAACGGCACAAGCGCTACGGACGCTCTTAACGACATCTTCCGAAATTACGACGTCAAGTCCGTCGGTTTCGAGGATACGGAGCTTACCGTTCAGGATCACTCCGTGCTTAAACATAAGCTCGCCGGCGTCAAGCTCGTGCCTGTGGGAGACTTTATCTGCACCGTACGCAGCTACAAGACGGAAACGGAGATAGCGTATATTCGCAAGGCGCAATCGATAACGGATATTGCCTTTTCCGAGATATTGAAGGTGATTCGACCGGGCATAACGGAACGCGACGTGCAGGTGGAGTTGGAATATCAAATGGCGCGTAACGGAGCCGAAGGATTGGCTTTCGATACGATAATCGCATCGGGGATCAATTCTTCCAAGCCGCATGCTCATCCCACGGATAAAGTTATTGAACTCGGCGACCCCGTTACGATGGATTTCGGCGCGCGTTATCACGGTTATTGCTCGGATATGACTCGTACCGTGTTTGTCGGGCAACCGAGCGGTGAACTGCGCAAAATATACAATGTGGTGCTTTTGGCGCAGACAATGGGCATCAACAACGCCTATTGCGGGATGGCAGGCAGAGAATTGGATTCTTACTGCCGCGAAGTGATCAAATCCAACGGTTATGAACAGTACTTCGTACACAGCACGGGACACAGTCTCGGCATCGATATACACGAGACGCCGACCGCTTCGATGCGTTCGGTGGACATGCTTAATGCAAAGCAATTTATTACCTGTGAACCGGGCATATATATCCCCGGAGTAGGCGGCGTAAGGATAGAAGATTTGTTGCTTATCGAGGAAGATGGCGTAACCGACTTGACAACATCGGACAAAACTATTATAATTTTATAGGATAAACATAGGGAGGCTATTTTTATGATTTTAGCAGGCGATTTCAGAAAGGGCGTAACATTCGTTTATAACAGCGGAATTTACGTTATTGTGGATTTTCAACACGTCAAGCCCGGCAAGGGCGCGGCTTTTGTCAGAACCAAGATAAAGAACGTTGTGACAGGCGCCGTCCGTGAAGAAACCTTCAATCCGTCCGAAAAGTTTGAATTGGCTCATATCGAAAACAAGGAAATGGAGTACTTGTATTCCGACGGAGATCTGTACTACTTTATGGACAACGAGACCTATGAGCAAGTACCTCTCAACAAAGGACAGGTTGAGGACGCTTTGCAGTTCCTCAAAGAGAATATGACCGCCACGATCAAATTTTACAAGGGCGAAGCATTCTCCGTTGAACCTCCCAACTTTGTTGTGTTGCAGGTGGTGAATTGCGAACCTGCCGTTGCGGGCAATACCGCGACCAACGCAACCAAACCCGCAACCGTTGAGACCGGTTATAAGCTTATGGTGCCGATGTTCGTCAACGAGGGCGATATGATTCGTATCGATACCAGAACGGGCGAATATATGGAACGTGCAAAGTAATTGAAAATAACGAGCGATCTTTTATTGCGATCGCTCGTTTATAATTTTAGGCGTATCGGAAATAATAAAAGCATTGACATAAACAGTGACCTTTGATATAATGAATTTGAGCTGGAGAAGACACTCATCATTAAAAACGTAGCTTAATTTCAAATAGGGGGTTGGAACCCATAGAAAAAAATATTTCCGTTGTCGATGAATTCGGCGAAAAATATGAAGCGACCTATCCTAAAAGGGCAAAAGGTCTTGTAAAAAAAGGCAGGGCACGCTTCGTAGACGATAATACAATTTGCCTTGCGTGTCCGCCTGACAAAAAGGAGGATACAAAAATGTCTGATAGCAATATCAAAAATGAAGAAGGCATAAAAGATACAAACGTCAAGTCGTCCGCCGTAGTCAATGAGGAGATCATCGCCGATGACGTGCCGGAATTGACCGTCGGTTATATACTCAAACAGATTGAGAAGATCCGCACGGACAATGAACACATTATCAAGGCGCTTGATTCTTTGACAAATTTAACTGCGTCGCAGTTTGATTCTGGAGCAGAAAAAGCAAAGGGGATAGCCGAAATCGTAAAGTGTCGCGAAGCGACAAACTTGCAATTGATAAACTTTTACGAAAAGCTCTATCTCGATATCAATCCGACGAGCAACGTGTTTGGTATGGACGGTTTTCGTTTGTCCGACTTTGTCACTGCATTAGAGCGTATTGATGGCGGCGGCGTGATAAACAGAGAGACGGGTGCCTCGTTAAAGAATATTCTTATCGATGCATTGACTAAAAGGTTATAGACGTTTGACGAAATGATTTCCACCAAAAGTGCAAGTCACATTAAGTGTCTTTTGGCTTTATGAAGTGTCGGGAGACCGGGCAATCTCCCCGACAAAAAAATCAACTCAGTTGCTCCCTCTTCCTACCGCAGTAACGCAGTGGGAAGAGGTTTTCTTGTAAAATAAAAATCCGCGCCCTGAAGACGCGGATTTTTATTTGGCTATTTACGGCGGTTTGACCGTACGTTTATTGTTCTTCGCATAAAATCATAACGTTGTCAAGCGAAACGGTTATGTGCAAAGAAAAGTTTTTATCGTCGAGCTATGGTCTCGGCATTTGCGTCTTGACAAAACTCAATTGACGAGATAAACGTCAAAGTGCCTTACTTTATTCTCATATTCGGCTTTCATATCCCACCAGGGCAGTATGACGTTCAAAAACGAATCCATAACGGCTATTTTGTTCTGTAAATCATCGCACATAAACGTGTCGTAATTGAGGATAAACAAGCTGTAAGATGTGTAATCAAACCAGGCGAGATTGCGCATCAGATCGTTATAGAGGTCTAAATCGACCTCGCTTTCCGGAAAACGGTACAGTTTGCTTATGCAGGCGAAGTAGTCCTCGATCGTTTTGATCTCTATCCCGTCTATTATACCTATGTGATTGCGCTTGCCCTTTTGCGGTTGATCTATCAACTGATTGGCTTTCTCTTTGGTTATGTATTGTATCGAATTTTTCATATCGTATCCGCTTCCTAAAATAATTTATAAATATATTTTAACATAAAAATAAAATTGTGTAAATACGGAAATTAAATTTTTCATATGCGGAAATGCAAATGCAGCGGGGACTTGGCATAAAAAATATGCTTGTCCAATATTCTATTGTATGAAGGTGTGGGATTGTCTTCCGCGCGAAGTGTCCGACAAGCTGCGTAACCTTTCGGATCTGAGAGAAATACGCATTCGCGACGGCAGGTGCGCTTGGGTCAATATCGGCGATAAATGGTACGCGGTGGGCAAAAACGGTTTGGAGCGGCGAGGTATTGGCGGAATGATACTCGGCGAAGTATGCGACGACATAGTGCGAGCTGCCTGCAATAATTCCGTTTACGCTTACGAAAAAATGCTTGCCAAAGGGTTTTTCTCGCTTGAAGACGGCGTTCGCGTCGGCGTATGCGGCAGCGTGGCAGGAAGTACGGAGGCGGTTTTCCGCAAATATACGTCGCTGTGCTTTCGGATCCCGCATCGAGTTAATCTTGTCGATTCGGATGCTATGGAACAATGCCTTCGCGGAAATGTCGCCGTTATCGGTCCGCCGGGCAGCGGCAAGACGACATTTCTTCGGGATCTGTCCGTTAAGCTGTCGAGACAATTTAACGTTTTGGTATTGGACGAGCGTGGCGAACTGTTTTATGACGACGACAAGGCAAACATCGGAAATTGCGACGTAATTAAATGGTGCGGTAAGGATTACGGATTTGTCGTAGGGATCCGTTCTATGTCGCCTCATTGGATAGTGTGCGACGAACTTACGACAGATGACTCTCGGGACGTTTGTATGGCGATCGACAGCGGTGTAAACGTCGCTTGCAGCGTTCACGGAAAAGATATCGCCGACTTTGCCGATAAATTCGACCTTTTACAACATTTTTCTACCGCCGTTATACTGAACAAAACGGATATGAAACCGAAAATCGTGCCCTTAAACCGCCCAAACAATGCCGAAAAATACGAATATACATAATAATATGTTAGACATAGTAGTAATAATTGTCTGTTCTTTATGCGGATTTGCCATCGGAAAGTACGTCGAACGGCGAGTTAAAGCCAAATCGGAGTTTTTGTCCGATTTGGTGCGTTATACGGAGCTTTTTCGTCTCAATATCGACGGCAGACAAGTGGAATTGGACAAGTTCAACAAAGAATTCGCCGAAAATTGCAGCGTCGCTTTCCGAGAATATCTCACCGACGGAAAGATAAGGTGCGGCTTGTCGAATGCGGAGAAGACCTCTTTGAAAAACTTTTATGACAATATAGGCGCCGTCGGTTCGCGGGAATTGAAATCGCACATAGACTATTATTCTGCGATATTTTCATCGCAAAATAAATCGGCGACAGAGCAGGCTTCCAAGGCTTCGGTATACGTAAAGTTGGGGATCTTGCTCGGCGTAATGGTTGGGATAGTATTTATTTAGCAGGTGAATAATGGATATCGCCGTAATACTTAAAATTGCCGCCGTCGGAATAATAACCGCAATTGCAACAATGTTGCTTAAACGGTCCGGCAGAGATGAGATCGCCACAGTCGTATCTGTGGTTGGATTGGTTGTGGCGCTTGTTATGATGTTGGACGTCATAGTTCAACTTTATGATACGCTTCAAGCCCTTTTCGACCTGTAACTATGGATTTTTACAAAATTGCTTTGCTTGCGCTGCTGTCCGTTGTGGGGATACTTATCGTCCGTCAGTTGAAGCCGGAGTTTGCGGCGCCGTTGACGGTGGGTTCGGCAGTGGTATTGCTGTTGATGATATGCGACGCTTTGTATGAGGTGGTACGCACGCTGTACGACTTTGCCGACCGTGCCAATATCGACGGAGAAGCGATAGGCTGCGTGATAAAGGTAATAGGCATAGGGTATCTGGCGGAATTCAGCAACAATCTCTGTCTTGATGCCGACTGTAAGAGCGTCGGCGATAAGGTGTTGTTGGCAGCCAAGGTAGCCATAATATTTTGCGCGTTGCCGATCGTGGAGAAGCTTTTTGAGACGATCGTCGGTATGACGTTATGAAGAGATTGCTGATTATGTTGGTGTTGTCGGTTACTTTGTGTTTGCCCGTGTACGCTCGGGCGGACGTTATGGATGACTTGGCGAACAACATCGACGAAGGAATGAATAACATAGACTTTTCCGCGGTGGACGACGTTGCAGGTGATTTTTTCGATGACGTCGCAGCCAAGGTGCGCAGCATCATTAACGGAGAATTTGACAATACGGATAGTTTCTTCGTTGTTATGAGTACGTTATTCGGCGAAGGCATAAGGGATCTCTTGCCCGAGTTGATATCTGTATTTGTGGTGTTGGTCGTATTGGGGCTGATAAGAAAAACGGGCGGCGGTATGATCTCCGACAGCACCGACAGCGTGGTTTCCTTCGTAGGCGTTACGGTCGTACTCGTATCGGTGCTGTCTATGATAGCGGATATATACCGACAGATATTTACCATGCTCAATCAAGTGGCGACTCTCGCCGAAGTTTCCTCTCCGATATTGTTGACTTTGCTTGTGGCTAACGGCGGCAACGCGGTAAGTTCGGTATGTCAGCCGTCGATGGTGATGTTTTCTACTACGGTGATAGAGATCATTCGTTCGGCGGTGTTGCCGTTGTCCGTCTTTGCATTGGTATTTGCCGTCGTAAGCAATATCTCCTCCAACGTGCGCGTAAGCAAGGCGTCGTCTTTTTTCAATAACGCGTCGGGGTGGATACTCGGAGTATTGTTTATGCTCTTTTCCGCGGTGACTACCGTGCAGGGAATTTCCGCGGCGGCTATCGACGGCGTGTCTTATCGCGCGGCAAAATTCGCGACAAAAAGTTACATTCCGATATTGGGAGGATATCTTGCCGACGGGTTCGATATGATCGCGGCGAGTACGTCTCTTATAAAGAACGCTTTCGGCGTGGTGGCATTGCTGATTCTGCTGTTTACGGCGATACGTCCGATAGTGGGTACGCTGTGTCTTAATCTCGGATTGCAGGCGGTTGCGGCAATCAGCGAACCGATAGTGGACGAAAAATATGTAAAGATACTCGGCGGTATGAGCAAATCTCTCACTTTCCTTACCGTTCTGGTCATTGCGGTGTGCTTTATGTTTGCAATTCTCATAATGATTGCGATATGTACTACAAACGGAGTGTGATCATGGGACAATGGGTCGTGACCGTGGCGGGTATAGCCATATTGTCTGTGCTTTGCGATATAATTTTGCCGGAAGGTCAAACGCGCAAATATGTAAAAACGGTATTCGGAGTTGTCGTGACGCTGGTGATAGTACAGCCTTTGATATCGATTTTTGGCGGCGGAATTTCTTTTTCCGACGCGAGTCCACCGACGGAACTGCAAGAGCAGTTTTTAGATAACGCAACGGATAGGCAGGAGCGCGAAAAAGCCGCGTCGATCGCTTCGGTATTGGAGGCGAACGGCGTCGAGGTTGAGAGCGTAGCCATTTCCGACGGCAACGTCACCGTTATCCTTTCGACAGGCAGATCCGTCGAAACAGAGGCGAAAATTCGTATGATCGCGCGAACTTACTGTCCCGATTGTACGGTGGAAATAATTTGGGTATAGCAATCGTCTGTCTGCGACGCGGCGGCAGGGCGCGTAACGTGCGTCTGATTGCCTCGGAGGAATAACATGGAGAAATTAAAAAAACTTTTTGCTAAAATAAAATCGATCGCCAATATAGAACTTTATGCTGCGCTTATCCTTGCGCTTGCAGTCATAATTATAGTCTGGTTGAGCAGCGGTCAAAAAAATTCCGAAAAGAATTCGGCGGATAATTCATATATCGGTCAAATGGAGCATAAAATTTGTAGCGTAGTAGAAAAAATAGACGGTTGCGGCAAAGCTTCGGTCGCAATATCATATGCAAGCGATGCAGAAACCGTGTATGCTTACGAATCCGAGACTACCGCGTCGGGCGGCGTAATAAAGAAAAACGACAGTCCGGTATTCTCCAAGGGAGAACCGCTTGTGTCAACGACTCTTCCGCCCAAGATACTCGGCGTGGTAGTCGTAGCCGAGGGCGCGGACGATCCGATCGTAAGGTACAAAATTGTCAACGTGGTTATAACACTGTTGGACGTTCGGCAACAGGACGTGCAAGTGTTAAAATATAAAAGTTAGGGAGGATGCAAATATGTCAAAAGGAAAGAAAATCGCCTTGATAGTGTCGATGGTGGCGGTACTTGTCGTTGCGGCAGTGCTTAACGTAACGCTGCTTACCAACAAGAAAGATCAGGCAAGCGGGGATACGGTGCAAACGAGTTTCTTTGCAACGTCGCGTCTGGACAGACAAAGCACGCGCGATTACGAGATCGCCGAGCTTAATGCCATATTGGCAATGGAAGGAGACGAGTACGAGGAGGCGAGAAAGAACGCCCTTGAAAAGAAACAGCAAATCATCGACGCTATGGATTCGGAGATACTGTTGGAAACTCTGTTGAAAGCGCAAGGCTTCGACGAAGTGTTGGTGACCGTCAACGCGGGTATGGATAACGTGAGCGTTATCGTGGGCACGGACGAACTGACCGATGAGGATCTCACGAGGATATACAATATTATCTATACCGAAGTTGCGATCGAAGACGATTATGTAAGAATAGTGGCTGTATAGTATTGTAATTTTCGGGAAACTGTGGTACAATTGTACAAAAGAAATTGTTAGGAGCAATCTATGAAAGTTGTAAATAGATTTGACGAATCCGGCAGGTTGGTGTACAGCAGCGAAATCATCCGCGATATAGTGGATTGCGCTTTGAACGAGGTGGAAGGGGTAGTCAAATACCCGGTCAATTCCAAGCAGGCGCGCGATTCGATCAAGATAGAATATGTAGAAGACGAGGTGTATGTAGACGTATATGTCAAGCTGGCTTACAACGTTGAGGTAAGCGACGTCGCCAGCGGCATACAAAGCACCGTCAAGAACACGATAGAGAATATGACCGAGTTCAAGGTCAAGGACGTCAACGTTCACGTCATCGAAGTGGAATTTGAAGAGAATTAGCGCATGACCCTTTGTTCTACAAAGGGTTTTCTGCGTTCGGAGCGATACATACGGAGTAAGAGATGAGAAGTTACGCCAGAGAAGCGGCATTTTGTAAAATATATACCTATATTATGAGCGGAAATTTCGACGGGGATTTTTCTCAGTTTGAGCAAGGTCTTACGGAGGAAGATATTGATTTTGCCACAACTCTCGTAAAAGGCGTTATCGACAAAAAGGAGCAACTTGACGAGATCGTCGCGAATTTTTCCAAGTCGTTCAAACTGTCGCGCATATATCGCTTGGATCTCGCCGCATTGGAAATGGCAATATGGGAAATAAATAATACCGATATTCCCCGTCCCGTCGCCATCAACGAGGCGGTGTCCCTTGCAAAAAAATATTCCACCGAAAAGAGCGTTTCCTATGTCAACGGAATACTCGCCGCTTATGTCAGGAGTTTGCAATGAGCGCCGAATTGTTGCTTGGCAGACCCTGTGCCGAATGCATCGCAGAGAGGATATTTCCTATTCTCGACGGTAAAGCGACGTTGGTAACGGTGGGATTTGACAATCCGCAATGGGAGCAATATACCCGTTCGCTTGTTCGTTCCGCACCGAAATTCGGCGCAAAATGCGAACGGATTTGCGTTGACGAAGGGATATCGTTTGAAGAATTGAAGCGAATCTCGCTCGACCTGAACGCAAACGTAAACGTTGCGGGAATAATAGTGCAAAAACCTCTTCCGCAGCGATTCGAACGCGCGACGGAATTTATCGCAACGGATAAAGATGTCGATTGCCTTAGTCCGTATTCGCTTGCGAAACTTTATCAGGGCGCGGAGGGATTTCGCCCCGCGACGCCTCTTGCCGTACTTCGGTTGTTGGACCACTACGGCGTGGATATAGGCGGCAAGCACGTTGTGATAGTGGGCAGAGGCTCGGTAGGCAAACCGCTTGCTTTGATGGCATTGGCGCGCAACGCCACCGTTACGATATGTCACTCCAAGACTCGCAATCTATCCGACATATGCAGAACCGCAGACGTATTGATATCCGCGTGCGGCGTTGCCGATCTGATCGACAAGGATTGCGTAACGCAAAGATCCGTCGTTGTAGACGTGGGGCTGAGTTTTGTTGAAGGTAGAAGTCGCGGCGACGTCGCGTCCGAGGTGTATGATATCTGTTCGGCAGTCTCACCCGTCCCCGGCGGCGTCGGACCCGTAACGGGAGCGGCGCTGTTTGAAAATTTGGCAAAGGCTTTTATCGGCAGATGACAATAAGCGTAACACAACTCAACAAATACATTCACGGTATCTTCGATATAGACGGCGTGTTGAACGATCTGTCCGTTTGCGGAGAGATTACCAACGTAAAGCGTTCCTACAACGGTTGGTATTTCACTCTTAAAGACGATGACGCCGCGATAAATTGTTTTTGCTATTCCGACGCCAAGGAACCGGTGGCGGGCGTAATGTCGGTGGCGGAAGGTCAACTTAATTATTTCGTCAAGTCGGGCAGCGTGTCGTTTTTTGTTCGCAGATTGACGGCGACGGACAATACGGGATCCGCATATCAGAAGTTCGTCGAGTTGCGCGACAAATTGAGCAAAGAGGGACTTTTTGACGAATCCCGCAAGAAAACCGTACCGCACAGCGCGGAAAAGATAGGCGTCGTCACCAGCGAAACGGGCGCCGTGATACACGATATCGTCAATGTGGCGCTCAGACGGCAGCCTTTTACGGAGATATATCTGTATCCCGTAAAGGTGCAGGGAGTCGGTTCCGAGGATGAGATAGCGGCGGGAATAGCTTACTTCGACAAAAGCGACGTGGACGCGGTAATAGTGGGACGAGGCGGCGGCTCCAATGAGGATCTGTCCGTATTCAACACGGAAAAAGTCGTGCGAGCTATCGCCGCGTGCAACAAACCCGTGGTATCTGCGGTCGGACACGGAATAGACTTTACGCTGTCCGACTTTGCTGCGGATAAACGCGCCGTGACCCCGAGCGAGGCGGCAGAATTCGTCACGTTGGACGCAGAGCGCGAGAAAACGCGCATCTTCGCATATTTGGACAGAATGAGCGTCGCAGTCGCTTCGCGTCTGTTGCGAGAACGGCAAAGCGTAGAAAACTGTTGCAAGTTGCTCTGCCGAGGTGCGGGGCGCAAATCGGACAATTTGCAGGCGGAAATAAAATATCTGCTCAAACAGATCGAACTTGCCGTCGGCAATAAGATCCAGCGCGCCGAGGCGGAGATAGATAAATCTCTCGGCAAAATCGAAAACGCCAATCCGCTCAACATAATCAAAAGAGGCTTCGGATATATATCATCTGACGGCAAGCCGATACGCTCCGTGCAGCAGCTCGAAGTGGGAAACAGCGTGGATATAACTCTCTCGGACGGCAAATTGTCCGCAGATATTACGCACAAGGAGGCGAAAAACAAATGAATCTGGAAGAAAAAATCGCCAAACTCAACGAATTGGCGGACAAAATAGAGGATGACGTCACGCTTGATGAGGCGTTGAAAATTTTTGACGAAAGCGTGCGATTGGCAAACGAGTGTATGGTAACGCTAAACGACTGCAAGGGAAAACTTGCGGTATTACAGGAAAAAGTGAGGAATTTGATCGATGAAAACTAATATTACCGTCAGTTATATCGACGAACTTATTAAGGAGCGTCTGCCCAGAGAACGCGACAAAGTATTGCAGGCAATGGAATATATGCTGTTCAGCGGCGGCAAGCGTTTTCGTCCGATGCTGTTGTTGAATACCGCCAAAGCGGTGGGCAAACGCATAAGCGACGGTGCCAAAAATCTGGCTGTGGCGTTGGAATTTATTCACACGTATTCGTTGATCCACGACGACCTGCCCTGTATGGACAACGACGATATGCGTCGCGGCAAACGTTCGTGTCATATGCAATTCGGAGAGGCGTCGGCGGTCCTTGCGGGAGACGCATTGCTTAATTTGTCCTTTGAAACGGTCCTGAAAGGTCCTCTTTCCAACAAAAGTTACCAAACAGCGTGCGTTTATATGTTCAAAATGAGCGGTATCGAGGGCTTGGTTCACGGTCAGTCGTTGGATCTGTTCGGCGAGACAAAGAATATCGACGACGCTACGGAACTTGCCATCGCCAAGACGGGCACACTTATCCGCGCGGCATTGGTATGCGGAGCGTTGGTCGGCGGCGCAAGCGAGGAAGAAGCGAGAATATTTGACGAAATTGCTTGCAAGTTGGGCGTGTGTTATCAAATTGTCGACGACATACTCGATTCCAAAAAATGCGAGAAGTCATTTCTCGACGTCTATTCCGAAAGTGATCTGATCGACCATGTGAAGGAACTCAACGAGGAAATAAAGGCGGCGTGCGACAAATTGCCTTACGATCTGGAATTCCTCAAAGAGTTTTGCGATCAAAATATCGCCCGTCGGAGGTAGCTGACGTCATCGCGACGGTATCATAGCGCAATTGTTTGCATTTTCGACGATTTTGTGCTATAATGTGTGTCGAGTGAAAACTCATTACAACTAAATAAAATTTGGTGGTGCAGTATTCTAGTCAGAAATCGGCGTGTTGAAGGCGGGACTAAAAGACCGCCGCCGAGCACAACGATGAAGTTTCTTGTGCTTGCTTTCGTTGCCCAAACGGGGGCAGGTGCTGGAAGTTAAGATTAGTGGGTAAGGTGTAATGGCATACGCTCTATCCCCATTAGTCGTGGAGACTCTACGGGGTGGTTGCCTAATAGATAAGCAATTACTCTCTGAGGTTAAACCTGCTATGCGGTGAATAAAAGCTGTGTACAGTGTAGCTTGTTTTGAGTGGAATTTTGGGAGTACTGAACGGCGCGTTTCGTTGGCCTATGAGACGCGTGCGAATGCTTTACGAAATGAATTCTGCAAAAGAAACTAAAATACGTCGATTACTGCAAAGGAAATCTTCTAGACTGCAAATCAGGCTTATCGGAGATTATAGTACGGACTAAGTGGCGATTCAGTTGTGCAAGCAGTGATGCTGCACAGGCAAGACTAAGAGGAAACTGCTTCTTCGGCGACGGGGAGTTCTTGCTTGGGAAAACCTACTGAACCTATGCCGTAAGGTTTATCCGATAAGTCACCACCTTTTTTTATTACTCGATCGTCAAATCGGTGACAAATTTGTCGCTGATTGCATTTTATAATGGAGATATATGAAAAATTCCGATTCAGTCCCCCGAAGTACCGTTGACGCGGAGACGACCCTTTTCGCGGAAGAGGAGCGGCAAGAAGATACTTCGGTAGATATCAAACGCAAAGAACGCGACAAAAACGACAAAAAAAAGAAGAAACGCAACCTTTGGCCGCTGAAAGCGTTTTTTATAACGTTGCTCATCGCGGCAGCGGTCAATACGGGTTCGGAACTGATGCTTACCGATTCCCAATGGTGGTTGGCGACGATATTGACCGTGGCAATATTGTTGCTCGGCGTCGTATTCGATATCGTAGGCACTGCGGCGACCGCGTGCGACATAGGTCCGTTTCACTCTATGGCAAGCCGCAAGGTGCGCGGCGGTAAGATGGCAGTGCGCCTTGCTCAAAAGAGGGACATAGTTTCCTCGGTATGTTGCGATATCGTGGGAGACATCTGCGGTATCGTATCCGGTGTGTGCGGCGCCGCGTTGGCGTCCGAAGCAATAGACGGATTGGGTTTGTCCGTTGCCTGGAATCTGGTAATAAAAGTACTGATTTATTCGGTTATTTCCACATTGACTATCACATTCAAGGCGTTGGGCAAAAATATTGCGGTAAAGAAAGCGAACGGAATCATATTGGGAGTTGCAAAAGCTTTGAGTATTTTCCGCAGGGAAGGATAACGTGCTGGAACAAATTAAGACAATACAAGATCTCAAAAAGTTGAGCGTTAAGCAATTGCCGGAGCTATGCGAAGAAATTCGCGTCAAACTTATCGCCGACGTGAGTAAAAGCGGCGGACATTTGGCAAGCAATCTGGGCGTTGTGGAGCTTACGGTTGCTCTTCATTACGTTTTTGACGAGAGCGACAAGATCGTATGGGACGTTGGACATCAAAGTTACGTTCACAAAATTCTTACCTCGCGGGGTGAGAATTTTTCTTCGTTACGCCAAAAAAACGGCATAAGCGGTTTTCCCGATTGCGAAGAGGACGAACGCGATTGTTTCAATACGGGGCACGCAGGTACGGCGATATCCGCCGCATTGGGGTTGGCGAAAGCACGCGATACATTGGGAGAAAAATACAAGGTGATCGCGGTGGTCGGCGACGGTTCGATGACTTGCGGAATGACTTACGAAGCGCTTAACAATGTCAAAGACACGGATATCCTCATTGTATTGAACGACAACAATATGTCCATAGGCAAGAATGTCGGTTCGGCAACGCTCAATATGTCCAAGCTGCGCGTAGGAAAGTATGACCGCAACAAGGAACGGCTGAAACGTTTTTTGATGAAAATACCCTTGGTAGGCAAGCCTACTTACAAATTTCTGCGGTGGTGCAAGCGCCGCGCAAAGTTGGGCTATGTGCGTAACAGCTATTTCGACAACTTCGATTTGAAATATATAGGCATTATCGACGGCAACGAGATAAAAGATCTGGTATACTATTTTACCAAATTGAAAAATAACGTTATCAAACCGACGGTGATGCAGATCGTCACCAAGAAGGGCAAAGGATATCCGCCCGCGGAAGAGGACCCGGAACGTTATCATTCCGTTGCAAGAGAAGGAACCGCCGTAGGTGCGATTGAAAGTTCTGCGGTAGTCGGGGACGCCCTGACGGAAATTTTCCGACGGCGCGGCGACGCAGTCGCGGTCTGTGCGGCGATGTCCAAGGCAACGGGGTTGACGCCGATAGAGGAACGCTATCCTTCGCGGTTTTACGATGTGGGGATCGCGGAAGAACACGCGGTAACGTTTGCCGCGGGGCTTGCAAAGGGCGGCTCGCGTCCTTTTGTTGCGATATATTCCTCTTTCTTGCAGCGCGCCTACGATCAGATATTGCACGACGTCGCATTGCAGAATCTCCCCGTGACTTTTTTGATAGACAGAGCGGGATTTGTCGGCGAGGACGGCAAAACGCATCAGGGATTATTTGACTTGTCCTATTTGTCGCAGATCCCAAATATCAAAATATGGACTCCCGCAACATACAAACAATTGTCGATAATGATAGAAAGGTCCCTCGACGAAAACTGCCCCGTTGCGATAAGATATTCCCGATATTTGCTGGACGAGGCTCGTGAATTTGACGGTAAGTGGAACTTGCTCGTCGATTCGCCTCATCCCAAAGTTTACTTGTTGGCTGTCGGAGCCAAGTTGTCGGAAACGGCGTTGAACGTCGCGTCATCGACGGACGGCGTTGCGGCGGTAGAAGTTACTACTGTAAAGACATTGGACATTGAGATTTTGCAAAAAATACAAACGGCTCAGTCCGCTGTTGTTACATTGGAAGAAAATGTGTTGCGCGGCGGTTTCGGAGAAAGCGTAAGGACTTATTTTGCCCAACGCTCCGCATGCGTGAACGTCTGTTGCCTCGGAGTTGACGACCGTTACGTCAAGCACGCCACTGTTGACGAGCAACTGTCGGAATCGGGGCTTGATCGAGACAGTGTAAGCAAAGTTGTCTCGGAGTTGCTGTCAAACGGTTGAAATCTTCGTGCGAGTGGTGTATAATTTAGTTAGAATAATAGAACATTCTGTCTATAAATATCGCAGTAGTTCCGAATTTTACAAAATAAAGAATACTATTTTAGACATAGTATGCAAATAATACGGAAAAATCTGTGGATTTAATAGCAGCGAGGTGTGGGATATGTCGCGCAAAACAAGACAATCGGCAATACTTAATATTATCGCTTCCAGGGACATCGATACGCAGGATGACCTCGTTTCGGAATTGAGACGGGAAGGTTACGACGTAACGCAGGCAACGATATCCCGAGATATCAAGGAATTGGGGTTGATTAAGACGTTGACCTCCGACAACAAGTATAAATATGTCACCAAGCAGACAATGGACGTCAAATTGTCCGGTAAGCTGTTGAACGTCGCCCGAGAAGCGGTGATATCCGTTACCGCGGCGGAAAATCTGCTCGTCGTAAAAACAATCGGCGACAGCGCTTCGGTGGTATCCGGCGCCATAGAGCAACTCGGAATGAGCGAAATTCTGGGAGTGCTTGCAGACAAAAGTACCGTTTTGATAGTATGTGCCGATTCGCGCGACGCAAATACGGTAAGCAAAAGAATATCCGAGTTATTGTAAACTATGTTAAAGAATCTGATAATCGACAATATAGCGCTCATCGATCACATAGAGATAGAGTTTAGCGAAGGACTCACCGTGCTGAGCGGCGAAACAGGCAGCGGCAAATCCATAATAATAGATTCGCTTGCTTTTGTATTGGGTGACAGAGCGGACAAAACGCTTATCAAGTACGGCGAAGACGCCGCAGAGGTAACGGCGCTTTTCCAATTGGAAGAAGGCTCGTTCGTATGGAATAAGCTGAACGAATACGGCTATGGCGCCGACCCCGAGCTGTTGCTTTACCGTAAGATGTCCGTTTCCGGCAAGAACGAGATAAGAATACAAGGAAAAACAGCTACGCTGTCCATTCTCAAAGAAATATGCGGCGAGCTTGTGGATATATTCGGGCAGGGGCAGCACCTTGCGTTATTGAACGAAAAGAATCAGCTTGCCGTTTTGGACGCTTTTTGCGATCATGCGGCAGTTTCGCGCAAATTGAGGGAAGAGCTGTATCCGCAACTCATTGCGATCAACAAGCAACTCAAAGCGTTTGGCGGAGACGAGTCCGAACGCGAGAGATTGTTGGATATACTGAAATATCAGATAGACGAGATATCTTCCGCCGAGCCGAGCGAAAAAGAGGAAGAAGAGCTGCAACTCGCTCATAAGCGTACCGTAAACGCCGAAAAAATCTCTTCCGCAATAGGGCAGGTTTTGGATTGTCTCAACGGTGATAACGGAGCGGTCGCGCGGCTTTCTCAATCCGTCTCATTGTTGAGAGGTATCACCTCCTTGGAACCGAGCGCCGACTCGCTTGCCGAGCGGTTGTCCTCCGCACGTCTCGAAGCGGAAGATATAGCCGACCAACTGCGAGAACTGATATCGGCAACGGAATACAGCCCTGCGGAAGTGGACAGGATAGAGGAACGATTGGAAAAATTTCGTCAGTTAAAGCGAAAGTACGGCGGGAGCATATCCGAAGTGTTGAATTTTCTTTCCAATGCCAAGCAGAAATATGACGATCTGATAAACGCCGAGGAGCGTATCAACGAACTCAACAGACAAAAGAGCAGGGTACTTTCCGAAATGTACCAATGCGCCTTGCAGAAATCCGCCGAGCGAAAGCGCACAGCGAAATTGCTGTCGGAACGTATCGTTTCCGAGCTTAACGATCTGGGAATGCGCGGAACGAAATTTACGGTTCAATTCAACGAAACGCCCACCGCGGTACAATACGGCGTCGCGCCCTCTGCCGACGGCTTTGATAAGGCGGAGTTCCTTATGTCCGCCAATGCGGGCGAACCGCTCAAACCTCTTTCAAAAGTGATATCCGGCGGCGAAATGTCACGTTTTATGCTTGCCGTCAAGAATATTACTGCGCTTGCGGAGAAGATCCCGACTATGATATTTGACGAAATAGACGCAGGTGTCTCCGGAAATATGGCTCAAATGGTGGCAAATAAGCTTGCAAACGCCTCTGCCGCAGACAACGGCTATCAATGTATTGTTATCACACATTTGCCGCAGATCGCCGCAATGGCAGATTGCAATCTGTACATAAAGAAATCCGAACAGGACGGCAGAACGCTGACTTTTGTGGAAGTATTATCCGATTACGAGCAGAGGGCGGCGGAAGTATCGCGCCTTATGGGCAGCGTCGGAGAACACGCCATCGTAAACGCCAAGGAATTGCTCGATTGGTCGCAGCGGTACAAAGAATCGATAAAATAAACGTAATCGTAATACCGGCTTTCGCGGACATGTGCGGCGCGACGATTTTTACGAAACGGGCTGAACGCAGCCGCATACAGCTCTATTGACCGCAGTCGGAACGAAATTCGATAAAAATGTGCAGTTGTTCAATTGTCAAAATCCGAAATTAACAATTTAATATCAATTAAACGAAAATCAAACGAGCCGATTTATTAAAATCGGTTCTTTTTTGATTGAGGCGAATTATACTTTCAAGTGCAACGCTTGAAGAAAAAAGTTCATAAAAATCTTCGGCATAATGGTAGTTGGAATAAATTTTACACACAAGGAGATTTATATGAACTATCATCATCTTACCATAGAAGAGCGTTGTTGTATATGAGAATTTTACAAATACGGCAAATTTTTTAGAAAAATTGCCGTTGCGGCGGTGCGGATCGTGCCGCTATCCTCGTTTAACGATAAACCACTTTTATTGAACGTCCAATTCATTCAACAGTGTACCGCAACGTACGAAAGCTACTTGTCGTATCCCTCATTTCGTATCGTCGCAATTGTCCTTATGGCGGTTTGTGCAAAAGTTCGATTCACTTTCTTTTTAGTATTATGACGGTTGCCGCGACTATGAGAACGGCGGCAAGCACGAGCAGAATGATTCCGCCCATAGTCGGCGTCAGCGTAAATACCGATGTGACAACCTGCGTTTTTTCTTCGGGCAACGCGAACAGCACAATGGCAATCGCAAGCAGAAGCGCAACCGTAATACCGAAAACGGCAAGCAACACGATCCGCAACACGCGCATATTCGTTCTGCGCTCAACCACGTTGACGTCGTCTTTGGATGGTTCGTAATTCTTTTCTTGCCGTACCGGATCGGATTCGCCCGTTTCCAACAGAACATCCGCGCTGACGCCCAATTCCTCGCAAAGTTGTTTTAGTTTGTAGGCATCGGGCGTTGCCCTGTCGTTCTCCCAATTGGAAACAGTTTGCCTCGATACTTCGAGCTTCTCCGCAAGGGCTTCCTGAGAAAGCCCCTTTTCTTCGCGCAGCCGCCAAATTTTTTCGCCTAACTTTTGCATATTGGAATTATATTACTTTGAACGTCTTTTGTCAATGCCGCGTAGTGCGAGAAACGCGATAAGCCACGCGATCAATACTATCATAGTGATGACGCCGTAACAAATAATCGGCAATACAAATGCACCCCAAGTGGGAAAACTTGTCGTATAAGGATCCCAAGTGGTTTCGGCAACGATCCAGGCGGCGCCGCCGTGAATCAGACCGCAAACTATTACGACAAGCGTTATTATGCCAAAAGCGAGGTTAAGTCTTTTCATACGGTAAACTCCTTTTTGCTCATTATTACACGAGGTCTGCCAAAAATCAAGAAAAGATATTTGTCAATCAGGTAAATATATTTATCAATTGCCGACGGAGACCTCCCTGCCCCAAAATAGCTATGGCGCGAGAATGTTTACGGCCGGTCACAGCTTTTGCAAAACGGAATGATACGGAACTTATACACTGAAATTGCCATTTTTGTCAGAGAGTTATCGAAATCGCATATAAGCGTATGTTATTTCTCCGTGGCGGACAGAACACGCATTTGAGTTCCCCAAAAGCAACGATCCGATGATAATTTTTACGTCGGCGGATTTTGACGGCGAGTCTTTGCAGAGGCGAGATTGCTGTTTGTGGAAGGCTGCGCGGCAAACGTTTCGGAGCGCGCTCGGCAATGTATAATAGGCTTTATATTTCACAAACTACGCTTAGTAATTTGAGGTGAATATGAAAAAATCCCTTTTGATACTGCTCGTTATTTTGTTGTTACAGGCGTTTTTCCTATTTCCTGCCGACGATCGCGTCGTGCAGACGGCAAGCGCTTTCGGCGGTGAAGATATAGGCGAATTTTTGGATGACGTCGGAGAGTTGTTCGGCGGCAAGACTGTCGCGAAGATAGACGAAGAGGTGTACCTTGGAGGATATCCGCTTGGGATCACGATCGACGGAGATGGAGTGACGGTGATAGGTTTGAATGAGTTTATTTGCGAAGACGGCAATCTCTGCTGCCCTGCATTGGACTCCGGGATAGAAATAAATGACGTAATAGTGGAACTTGACGGCAGAAAAATATACAACTCGGCAAAACTGTCGGAGATCGCGCGGCAATCCGAGGGAAAACAAATAACCATAAAATATATGCGGGACGGGATCGTCAACGAATCTACCATTTTACCTCAAAAAGATCTCACGGCAGGGCAGTACAGGCTCGGGCTGTGGACTCGTGATTCGTCCAGCGGTATCGGCACGTTGACTTATGTGCGTAAAAATCTTAACTTCGGCAGCCTCGGACATCCCATATGCGACTCTAAGGGAGCAATAATATCTTGTAGAAACGGCGGCGTTTTCGGGTGTACGATAGACGGTATAGAGAAAGGGCAAAAGGGCGCCGCCGGCGAGTTGAAAGGCGGATTTTGTTTTGACAAACGTATCGGCAATATTTATGCGAACAATAAATACGGCGCATTCGGAAGCTTCAACACAATTCCGCAATATTGTACGGAAACCATCCCCGTTGCGGATATAAATGAGGTCAGACCGGGTAAGGCGCAAATTTATTGTACTCTTGATGACAATGAGCGTCGCGCCTACGATATTGAGATCGTAAAGGCGTCCCCTCAAACTGCGCGTGACGACAAGGGGATGGTGCTGCACGTTACGGACAAGACTTTGCTTGAAAAAACGGGCGGTATCGTTCAGGGGATGAGCGGCAGTCCGATAGTGCAGAACGGCAAACTTGTCGGCGCGGTTACTCATGTGTTTGTCAACGACCCGACGCGCGGGTACGGCATGTACGCCAAGTGGATGTTGACAAATTAAATTATTCGTTGATTTGACGATATGATAGAACTACGCGTTTTGAAAATATGACATAAAATCGACAGTCTTAAAAGATAACTGAATCTACCGATGTTGACTATACACAACATAACGGAAACATCAGAATGGAGTTATAAATTAAGCGTTTACCCAAGCCGTGCAACGTTGGCAGAAAATTGAGATCGAAACCTTGCCGAAAATATAAATAGCCGGATAAAGCAGATAAAGTTAATTGATTATGTGACGAATCGCATTGATAAATAGAGAACAGGCATCTGCCTGTTTTTTTATACTATCTAATTGTAAATACTCAAAATAATCAATAGCTATTGTAATTTGATGATGAAATTACAAATAACCAATATTTTAGCACTAAGTTGACAAAAGACGCATAGTATGCTAAAATATTAGCACTATGAACAAATTTGATATAGGGGAATTTATCCCCACGCTGACAGAAAAAACAACGTTAGACAATTTGGCGGCACGGTTCAGAATGAGACGAAAGGAGATGAAACTTTCTCAGGTAAAGCTTGCGAAATGTTCGGGGGTTACTTATTCTTCAATTCGCAGGTTTGAACAGACGGGGGAGATTTCGTTACATTCGCTTGTCAAGCTTGCAAATGCCATTGGTTGTCTTGCGGATTTTGAAGAACTTTTCAAACACGAGATTATTACCAGCGTCAAGGATTACAAAAATGGTCGGTGAAGTTACTAAATCCATTGTTAAATATAACGGTCGAACGGTCGGCTATCTTGCAATGACGAACGAAGGAATTGCCTTTCAATACAGCGACGAGTGGCAGCGAAACGGGTTTTCCATATCCCCTTTTTCGCTCCCCATTGCCGACAAAATTTACATTAACCGAAAGTATAATTTTGAAGGGCTATACGGCGTTTTTCACGACTCGCTCCCCGATGGATGGGGTGAGTTGTTGGTCAAGCGTATGCTTGCGCAAAAGGGCGTAAACTACGATAGGCTCAATCCGCTCACCAAGCTGTCTCTCATTGGCGAAAACGGACTTGGTGGCTTGACCTATGAACCGACGCAAGCGACGGAAGCAGATGACTCCCACTTCGACTTGGAAGAGCTTGCGGAAGAAGCAAACGCTGTTTTGAATGACGCAAAGCCGATTGACGAGTTGGATAGCTTGTTTTTGTTGGGCGGTTCAAGTGGTGGAGCGCGTCCCAAAGCGCACATAAAAGTGGATGGCGAAGATTGGATCGTCAAATTTCCGTGTCGAATCGACCCACCGGATGCGGGGCTTGCCGAATTTGAAGCAAATTCCGCAGCTCAAAGGTGTGGACTGGATGTAAACGAATTCAAATTGTTTCCGTCAAAGCGTTGTGCGGGTTATTTTGGTGCAAAACGTTTTGATCGCAAAGCTGGCAAGAGAATACATGTCGTTTCTTTGTCGTCCATTTTGGAAACGACGCATAGAATTCCCAACCTGGACTATGTGCATCTCTTTCAAGTGGTTCAAAACATCTGCGCAGATAAGAGCGACCTATACGAAGCTTTTGCTCGCATGGCGTTCAATGTGTTGTACGGCAACAAGGACGACCACGGAAAAAATTTTTCTTTTGTATACGGTGAGACTCTCAACGGATACAGATTATCTCCTGCATACGATTTGACGAAAACTATTAACAAGTCCGAACATGAAATGACCGTGATGGGGAACCCAACCCCCACAGAAAAAGATCTTCTCGACCTTGCAGCCTATGTCGGACTCGCAAAGTGGAAGACGGCAGATATTGTAGAATTGATCAAAAATGTTATTTGAGGGATGTAATTTTTTGTCATATTAGGTTGAAAAGCACGGAAAAATATGGTAAAATAATTACAATAACTCTTTATTATTATTGGGAGATGATATGGATTCAAATATTCTTTCTTTGCTCATAGCCGCCGGCCAAACTTTTGTGGGAGCCTTGGGATCATATTTTGGGAAAAAAATATATGAAAAATACTTTAAGGAAAACACTTACGAGGGTCCTATGGATCTTTGGTTTAGGGGAATAGATCAAAAAATGATCGGTGAAGGCGCTTCATTGGCATTAGATGGTCTTCTGTCGCCGTATATACAGTTGTTTCCCCGCAATCCGTTTGAAAACGGAAAAAGGTGGAATACACTTTATGACTTTGAAGGGAAGATCACTTCACAGCAATATAGTAAATTGGAATTCTATGCTGGGTCCGATGACACAATCCGCACAGGGTCACTTAATGGAGAAACCTTAGTAGGAATTTATGCTCGATATGGATATATCGGAGAAGGGATTTTAGGAGTAATTCCCACCCAATATCTTTTAAAGGAAATCCCACATTTCTTTAATGAGGATTTTTTTGGATGTCCAGTAAGGTTAAAGGGTACGTTGTCTTATTGTCCCACGCAGCATAGCCATATTGCTCGAAGTATGTTTCTTGCGGCAGGCATCAATTTAGAGACAGATAATTATAAAAGTATTCCTTATATAAAAATCAATAAAATTCAGCTCTATAGAAATAATGATCGGTCAAATTGTTCGCTTCTGGGTTCTCCTTGGGCAGCAACAAACCACCCGAAAGAACCATTTATTGTTCAATATGGATATATTAACAATAAAGAGGAGCTGACAAGATGTAACGACAAAATTTTAAGGTCTCCACTTTGGAAGAATGTTGAGGTATTCTATGATGCAATCAAGTGTCCCTCAGAAGAACTAAGTTTTACCTCAAATTTTATTAAATAGTTTTTTTACATAGTTTGGAATATGTAAATAGTAAGGCAAGCATGAGGGCATATAGAACTCTGTATTAAAAGGCTTTTTCTTCATAATACCATCTCGCTGTATATCGTTTACAGGTATGGAAATGTCTGAGCGAATTTTATCAGACTTCCCCCATATTACTTGGAGATGTAAAATTCCGGGATATTCTGGTACAGTCACCAATGAATAAGCCCTATACGATTCGCGAGACACCTGCTCCAATGTAAGTTGCATAGTCGCTTCATCGAAAATATGCCTATATGTAATATCGGAACATGCTCCTGTCGGAGTTAGATGCGAAGATAAAATATTATAATATGAAATTTTTTTTCTCTTGCCCTCCATCGCTAAATTAAAGCAGTCATTAATTATTAAATCATATGTACCGAAATCTTCAATCAAAAAATCATGAGCATCTTTTTCTATTAACATAAACTTTGGGGACTGAAGAACATACTTCGCGTGTGAATAATACTTTGCCATTAAATCTAAAACATAATGATCATGGTCGCACAAAGTAACACTTTCAACAGAAGAGTATTTTAATGCTTCAAAGGCGGCAAACAACGACCCTCCCCCTATTATAAGGACATTTTTAACATTTGGGATAAAAGCTATTGGCAAATGAACAAGCATTTCATGATATAGGGATTGGTACTTTTCAATGTGTTGTATCTCACCGTTGATTATTAACACTTTACCTAGGTAAATATGGTTAAACAGTTCAATGGTTTGTTTGGAAGAATTTATTGTCGCAAGTTTTTCCAAATTTTGCAAATAAATGCTTATAGGTTCTTTTTCATAGTAAAACAAAACACATTCTCCTCTCGTATCATTTGCATAAAATAATAAAGAGTTATTGTAGGTATACTGACGCTACACAAATTGGTTTATGTATCGTAAAAAAATTATAAAGTTAATTTTAGAATAGTGGTTTTATTTGATGATAAAGTTGGCATAATTTGTTTGTGGAAATTGTGCAAAAAACTTGCACAAAAAATATTGCTATGCTATACTATATATTGAAAATAAAAAGGAGCAAGTAAAGATATGCTAATAAAAGTCCGTGTTGACAATTTTTTGGTTTACTCTAATGATGTGGAATTATCTTTGATTGCAGATATGCGGATAAAGAGATTTGCAGATAACGTGTATGAAAATATGGGTTTTAACGTGTTGAAATCCCTTTGTGTTTACGGTGCAAACAATTCCGGCAAGACTTGCCTTGTTCGTGCAATTAACTCCATAAAGAATGTGTTACTTGGTTTAGTTGCCGAGGTGCCGTCAAATATATTCAGAAATGACAAAGTATGCTCATTTGGCGTAACATTCATGGAATGCGATAGAGTATTTGAATATGATTTTAAATATGATTCTACGCTTTTGAACGGTTATAAAAGAGGCTTTGTATATGAGTGCTTAAAAGAGCTGACGTTTGAATCTCATAAGAACATTTCAATTAAAGAATTGTTTATACGAGATGTTATAAATGGTATTTATCGTTTTCATGAGGATGATGAATTAAGCAAAATTTTAAGTCTTGTGTCAAATGATAATATTCTAATATATACAGTAAATACTTCTATTCTTTCTAAGATAGGCGAATATAAAGATATTTTGCGTAAATTCGCAGATAGTATCACGGTACTTGATATGAATAATATACCAATCAACAGAACAATTGATGTTTTGAAGAATAATGAAAAAATTAAAGAAAAAACCGTGGAGCTTATTCGTCTTGCAGATTTGGATATAGATGATTTTCTATATTATGCAGATAGTTCAAAGTCCGGAGCAATAGGTATTACCAATGAGGAAGAAGCCCCCAATCCAAGAGAGGAGGTTCTCAAATTAAAAGTAGCTATTGGAGATATGTTGCGGTTGACATCTGTTCATAAGGGTAAATCGGTGCAAAGTTTTTCTTTTGATTCAACCGGGACGAAAAAGATTGTGTCAATTGCGAGTTATATTGTAGAAGCATTAGATGAAGGAAAAACTCTTGTAGTAGATGCATTGGACAGCAGTTTGCATTTCAGACTTACACGAGCTATTGTTGCATTGTTTAACAATGAATTGAATGTAAAAGCGCAGTTGATATTTACAGCGCACGATGCGACATTGTTAGATTGTAAAAAATTATTCCGTAAAGATCAAATTTGGTTTGCATCCAAAGATAGCGAAAATGAATACCTATATTCATTAGCGGAGTTTACTGCAAAAGAAGATAAAATTCGTTCGGAAACAGATGTGTTTGATAGATATAATTCGGGGGTGTTGGGGGCGCTACCGGAACCCGATATGATATCCATACTTTTGAGTGACACAAGAAGTAACGGGGGTAATTGAAATGGCGAACAAATTACCTAACGCGAGCAATGAGAATAATGTTCTTATCGTATGTGAGGGTGCAGAGGAATGCGACTATATCAATCGATTGAAAGCTTGCGGTGTGTGGAGCAAAAATTTTTCGGTTCATACAAAAGATGCCAAATCTATAAGCAATATCTCTGCGATGTACTCATATTACTATAAAACAAACAACTACAAGTTGATTGTGATTTTTTGCGATACCGAAAAGTATCCGTATAACCAGTTTGTTGCAATGAAACAAAAGATAGATAAATTTCACGATAAAGGTGTAGCGGATCAAGTTGTATTCTTCGTCAATCCTTGTACGTTGCAAGTGGTGTTGCTGCATTTCGATGCGGTCAAATTGATCTCCAATAGCAAAACTGATAACGCTGCAACGGTGGAGCGATTGACGGGCGTGAAAGATTATAACGCAACTGAACAGCAACGCAAGGCAATCGTAAATAAAATTACATCGCAAAATTACGCGGAAATGAAACGACGTTTGGTGCGGTTGAAAGATACATACACCTTTGTGCCAAGTAGCAACGTTTTGCAATTATTCAATGCGTTGGAGTCTGGCAATTCTAAGTGGATTTGCAATATCAATAAAATAATTGAGAGGTGAATTCTAAAAAAAACAGTTTCAACAATTATTGTACGGAGGATAGAATGGTAAAAAAACAAAAGAATGGTCAGAAGAGTAGCTATTCGTATGTTAATCATGAGATCAATGAAGAAAATCAAGATCACATTGGTTTTCAGGCTCAAAGGGATGCGTTGGACGATGCTATAGACTCGGGCGCAAAAATGATTGGGTTAATTGGCGATTATGGCTATGGAAAATCAAGCATGGTAGGTATGTTGACCGCCAACACTGATAAGTACGGTAAAACCATTAAAATTAATATGTGGGATGGGTTGCAACAACAAGACAATGAGGATGTAGAATCTCAAGAATTACGGTTAGAAAAGTCGTTTTTATTTCAACTTGCGAAAAACAGTGAAGACAGAGACTTAGTAAAATACGTAAATAAAAGACTTAGCGGTAATAGTGGCTTGCTATCCATAACTTTTAGTTCTAAAAAGATCTGGGGGCTTTTATCGTTAGCCTTGTTATCTTTTGTCATTGGATTGATTTTCCATATGACAACAGTGGATATCCCGTATTTAGAAACTATTTGGAATGGATGGCAATTTTTATTAAAGATAGATATATATCCGTTATTTTATGCTATGTCAATTATATTTTTGGTTATCGGTCTAAAAAAATATAACGTTGCATTTTCCACATGGAAAAGTGAGGGACATAGAAAACTAGATAGTAGCGATATATTTTCGATTTATCAAGAAATAGTGGATACAATTTGCAAAAATAAAAGTAAAAATAGAATAATTTTGATTGAAGACTTAGATAGAATAGAAATGGACAAAGCCGAGAAGGAGAATCTTATAGATAATTTTATAAAAGTACTTTATAGACTTTCCAATGCATGTGATAATAAAAAAATCCACTTTATCGTAGCAATTAGACCTGACATTGATAAACGCAGTAATACTGCTTAAACTAATGGTGACAATGCAGGTAAAAGCGAAAATTACAGCAAATTTTTTGATTATATGCTTGACTTAAAAGCAGTGCATATTGATGATTTTTCAAAAATACTCCAAGAATTGCTCAAAGAGAAAGAGCAAGAGATACGAAAAATGTTTACCGTAGGCGAACAAGATAAAAACATACCTGATTCTATATATGGACAATTTTCATATCTTATTCAAGGTCGTAAGTTGACAATTCGTGATTTAAAACATCGTCTCAATGATGCTATCGTTTTATATAAGACCATTTGTTCAAGACAGTATAAAAATCAGCAGGGAAACCCCAGTATGATAACATGCTGTGCTGTTGCATATCTTAAAAGCGAGTATAAACAAAATTATTACAAGCTCGTAAATAATGATAAGAAGTTTGAGCAAATAGTAGATAATGGCAATTTGTTGAGAATTGAATCTACGTCCGGACGTGAAGAAAAGATAGGAAAACTTGTTAAGTACATTAAAGAAGTATTCACTGGTGAATTCGAATTAGCGGATGATTTTGTGCAAGAAATCAGTGGTATGATTATCGATAGAATAATAGACGATAATTTCAAACAGTATTTTTTCAGTTATCCGAATGGTAGTTACATCAAGAATGTAGGCGAGCGAAAATTAGAAGATGTATTATTGCTTGGAAATAGTTGTGAAGAAAATGAATTTATTAACATTATAGAGCAGTCTTTCTCTGAAGATGGTGAATGTAAAGTTGCCGATGCCTGCATGAACCAGCTAATGCAACTTAAAAAGACTTTTCCTGTTGTAATTTTACAAGATGAACGCCTTTTAGAATATTGTTATAGAAAATATCCCGATCAAATAATTAATACGATGGTTGTTAATTATCCTTGGAGTAAAGAAAATACCGAAAGCGTTGTTGAAACATTACTTAGAGTTTACAGCTACGCATTTTCAAGTAAGTGTGACCTACTAAAAAAATATTCCGAGGAGTTGTATAAAAAGACCACAAATTTTAATGAATATTTCACTCAATGTCGGTTTGAATTGACACAAAAATTTGGCAATGATATTCTGTTGTTTAAGAATATGTTTATATATAGCAACGTTCCTTGCCTTAGTAGCGAAGAAGTATTAGCTTTAAGTGATGTGAATATAATATTTGATTTGCTTGAGCCAAGTAAATGTACAAATTCTTTGTTGGTTGCTTTGGCTGACAAGGCAAAAACCGAGTTGACTGAGATGCAAAAAGTTAAATTAGTCGATATGATTAAACGTCATACGGCCGTTGTGGCCCCGACCGATGAAATGTTGCGAGGTGTACTTTCTTTGATGTCCTTGAATAAAATTGTTGACGATACAATTTTCAAGTTTATATCAAAAAACCGAAGTGAAATTTATGAGGAAATAGAAAATTATCTAAATTCTCTTGACGAGCCGATCAGTAAGGAGTATTGCGAATGCCTAAAAGGTTATGAAAGGTATTTAAACATAAATGATAATATACTCAATAGTCTTTATGAACAGAAATATTATAGTACTTTTCTCCAATATTGCATCACGTTAAATAATTTTGAAACGCGTATATATGATGTAAGTATATTTGACAGTAAAATGATGAATGAGTTGTTCAGTCGACACAAATCATTGTTTACTAAATATAGAATTGGTCTAATTCAACAATCGATTGAAATAAGACGGGCTTATAAATTCTTGTATGATGCGCAGTATGCTATATTAACTGAAGAGGAAGCAAGAATAATAACGTTAGAGGATTGCCTGGATCTCGGTTTAATAACACGATTGATTCAGAGCCCATCACAAGCAGGTGAAATTTTTCAGTTTTTGATCCGAAGTGCAACAGATGCATATTTGTTGGCAAAATTTTTGTTTGAAAACACTTCTCAAAATACGAAAGAGCTGTTTAAGAAAATTCCGTTTAAAAAAGTCGATTACCATGTATTAAAATCGGCTCAAAAGGAAGAAATTGCACAATCATATGAAGATACTTGTCAATTTACTTCATTTGATGAACTCATTCAATTTGCGGATATTACATCAGATATGCCTACTTTGATCGAGGAAAAGATAATTAAAAAAATTGCAAATACAACTGATAGAACTGCTTGTCTCCAATATATTAAGAAGTTTATCGCTTTATTAGACCAATTAAATATTGGGAGCAATAAATTAATTGATCTTATCATAGATAACGATTATTGTGGAGCCATGCCGCCCCAAATAACGATTGAATTACGCAATAGGCACCAATATTGGCAGTATATTGTTGGACGCACATTATATGAAAATAAATTTTCGTTTGATCCAACGATAGATATTGATGAATATATATTAGTTTATGTTACCGTAGACCAAATGTTTGACTATATGTCAAATTGTCAGCAGTTTTTAGAGGCGGTGTACATTGCTCGAAAGTTCGAACGTTTGTCCCTGCAGCAATTACTTATTTACAATACTTGGGGGCAGCGCATTGAATTACTAAAAGCATTTATGGAACAATGTAAAGATATGGAGCAAAGGAAAAATTATATTCTTAAAATCGAACGTATTGATTCATTGGAAGATAGTAATAGCATACAAAGGTATTTGTGTAATGGTCAATTTGATGAATTATTGACTGATTACGAAATTAAAATGCATATATATAATCTTTTGTGGAAAGAGAATTCTCGGCGGAAAAGTATGTTTAAGAGCTATGTTAAAAAGCTTGTGAGTTAGAAAATATAAAAAAGCTGAAGTTAAATTTTATCGTTCTTATCAGAGTATTAAGTGTCTATTTCGTATAGGCACTTTTTCCTTAGTTTACAACACAAAATTCAAATTATTTTTCCAAGAATTGCGTATTAGAAACGCCAAACAGACGACGGATCAAATTAATCTTATGAGCAGTTGAAATTTTCTGCTATACATGCTATAATTACTACAAGGTTCCATTTTAACAAGGAGGCATTCAATGGTTTTTGAACTCAAACAATATGATAACAATCTATTAAGGTTCTATATGGACAGAACAAGTTTGGGGGAGATTGTTTACAATATTGACTGGATAAACGATGAGTTGAAACATTTGTTGCCGATTGGGTTAACGCCCACCCCCGATGGCCTTGCAAAATGGTTGTCCTCGCGTGTAATACCAAAAAACAGAGAGTTCGTCGATCAGATTCTCTCGAAGAGTGGACTTTCCGCGAACGATACGCTTGGAATTATAAGATTGAGTAAAGGGCTTTCTCTTAACGACAGCTATTGGATTGTCGAGGAGGGGTTCGCAGGCAAATTTGCGGACTACAACCTTTACGAAAACAGTTTTGCTCGCACGCTGGCGTTGATAGCATATACAGGCTATGGCAGCAATACTCGCAAGGGTTTTACTTCATCGCCGGAATATACCACGAACGGCACGCTGAGAAAATGCTGGCGCAGGCTAAACAAAAAAATTTATCTTTACAAGGGTGGAACATCGGGCGCTGCTAATGCAGGCAACGAACCATATTCCGAATTTTACGCCGCGCAAATTGCCGAAAGAATGGGGATCAAGCACGTCGCATACGGTCTGTCCAAATGGAAAAGACAACTATGTTCTACTTGCGAGTTATTTACGGACATAAACACATCGTATGTTCCGATCCACAGATTTTTACCGAATTGCACATTGACGAAAACGGTGGAGTATTTGAAATCTCTTGGCGAAAGTTTTTACGATAGCTTCGCCGATATGATGATTTTTGACGCTCTTATTTGCAATACCGATAGGCATTTCGGAAATTTCGGCTTGTTAGTCGATAACGCAACAAATAAGCCGATAGAATTGGCTCCGATATTTGATAACGGCTTGTCGTTGTTCAACTATGCGATGGAAGAGGATTTGCTGGAAATAGACAAGTACGCGCAGACTCGCACGCCGGCTTTTGAAGGTGTATCTTATGATGCATTGGTCAACGAATTTTTATCGGATAGGCAAAGGGAGCAGCTGCGCAAACTGATTAACTTCAAGTTTGAGAAGCATCCTAAGTATAATTTACCTGTCTACCGTTTGAAAATCATCGAGGCATTCGTTCAAACGCGCGTACAAAAAATATTAGATACGAAAAAATAAGGTTTCGTAAAATGCGCTATTTTGACGTACAAAATAGTGCCTACAAGAGTTATAACCTTTCGGTGTTTATGAAATCCCAGAAATATGTGATACTTATGGTGGTGATGATGTCCGAAGGAGAATATAATTTCGTACTGCTGTGATATAATAGTATGGGTCTGGTTTTGCATTAGCGTTGATACGACTCATAAGTTGTTTTGTCGTATTTTAATATTTTTTTTTAATTTGTTTATAACTTATTGACAGTTACTCATGTGTTTGTCAACGACCCGACGCGCGGGTACGGCATGTACGCCAAGTGGATGCTGACAAATTAAGCTTTAATATACAATATATATGTGATATAGTACTAAAACACTTATTCAATACACCGAATGGTTTATTTTTGATTGAAGAAATTTGTGCTGACCACTATATCGAAAATTATTGCCGCACCGTAAAGGTAGGTGCGACAGGCGCAGCCGAGCCGACTTGTTTCAAGACAAGCACACGCAAATATCTCAAAAATGTAAAACAGTCCGTTGTTGGGTACAATTAAAGCAAAAAGGAGTTTTTTGTAATGAAGTACCATCAATGGCTGGAAATCTGGCTGAACAACTATGTAAAAACATCATGCAAGGCGCGTACTTGCAACACCTACACGCAAGCGGTAGCGCGCATTATACCGCGTTTGGGCGAATACGAATTGTCCGAATTAACATTATCCGTGTTACAGCAATTTGTAACCGACCTGCTCGCACCAAGCATAGGCAAACCGTTATCCGCAAGCACGGTAAACGTAACTATCTCCGTGTTGCAAAACTCACTTAAAACGGCGCACATATTAGGTCACGTTGCCACATACGAGGCGAACAAAATTTGTCGCCCAAGATCGGCGGAGAAAAAGGTAGATTGTTTTTCCGTATTGGAGCAAAAGCAAATAGAGGCGCATATAAAAAGCGGTAAAAAGTTGAAGTTCTACGGCATAATAATCTGCCTGTACACGGGCTTACGGCTGGGCGAATTGCTCGCCTTGGAGTGGAACAACGTGAATATGGACGCTTGCACGCTCACGGTGGAAAAGACCTGTTACTATCTCAACGGTGAGCGAATGGAGGACGCGCCCAAAACGGCAAACTCTCTGCGCGCCATTCCGTTCCCAAAACAGTTACTGCCTTTGTTCAAGGAACTGTACAAGGCGCGCACGACAAAATATGTAATAGAAGGTAACGGACGCCCTGTATCAATGCGATCTTACCAAGAGAGTTTCAGCCTTATATTGAACAAACTCAAAATTCCGCATAAAGGCTTTCACTCCCTGCGACACACCTTTGCCACCCGCGCTCTGGAATGCGGAATGGACGTCAAAACACTTGCGGAACTGCTCGGTCACTCAAACCCGACTGTAACGCTCAAACGGTACGCTCACAGTATGTTGGAATACAAGGTGCAAATGATGAACAAACTCGGCAAAATGTTTGCATAAAAAAAGACGAAACCTGTCGAACAGCTCCGTCAAAAATGTACATCTAATAGTATATTAGGCGAACAAATTACATACTAATTATACACTTTGACCGCCCAAATGTAAATACCAAAACCCAAATTTTTTTATTTTACCTATCGAAATTTGTCAAAACAATTATATTTTACACCTTTCTCCGCTCATTTTGTACACCTAATATACTATTAGATGAACAAAATCCATTGCAGATTGTTCATCTTATTGCGCGCAAATACTCTTCAAACTATGTGACGGCGAACAAATTACTTCGGTTTGGTACGGCAAACAAGTTTTGCCGTGCCGAACACTCCTCTCATGACGAGGCTCAACAGCACAAAACCGAGCGGGGCAATCGGTATAATTTTGCTCTAAATATTTATAAGGAGAAAAAAAACATGACAAAAACAAAAAAATTGATGGCGTTGTTGCTTGTTGTGGCAATGTTGTTCACGTTTGTATCCGTCATTGCGGCGTGCCAACCGCAGGACGAATGTGAAAAGAACGGTCACACGCTCACGGCAGTAGCCCAAAAGGATGCCACATTGCAAGAGGCAGGCTACGAAGCATATTGGAAATGCGATGTTTGCGGCAAGCTGTTCTCGGACAAAGACGGCAAAAACGAAATTTCCAAACCGGTGGAAATCCCCCAACTCACACCCGAGCCCACACCGCATGTTTGCGGACATAAATGTCCTACTTGCGGAAAATGCACCGACGCGACCTGCACAGATCCTGTGTGCGCAAGCAAGTGCCCGGGACACCAAACGGTAGACAAAGGTAAAACGCAAGATAACCCCCTCACTCCCGAAGAGGCAATCGCTTTGATGGACGAGGCGGGCAACGGGAAAGTTGTAAATCCCACCAATAAAGACGGCTACTACATTCAAGGTGTTGTAAACGCAGGTTCTACAATAGACACACAATATCATGAATGGAAGTTTACGCTTGGAACGGGCGAGAAGGTCGTCACTTGCCAAGCGAAGATAGATAGTTCCGTTACGGATAAACCCGCTGAAAAAGACGGTGCGCTTGACGGTGCAACCATTATTATCAAGGGCTTCATCGAATTGTATTATAGCAAATATCAATGCTCGTATCTTCCCGCAAGTGCAAGCCCCACGGGAGCAAAGTTTACCCCGAGCATTGTGGACGTTCAAATTTCTTTTGCAGATGTTGAATCCATCACGTTGAATACGCCACAGGAATTGAACTTATTGCCCATCGAAAACAATACCATGGGCATAAAAGCAACCATTTCTCCCGATAAGGCTTCACAAGATGTAGATTGGAACAGCTCCGATACATCTGTCGCTACCGTGCAGGATTTTGGCCCGACGTGTACGATTCGACTCACGGGCAAGAGTGGTAGCACGATAATTACAGCTACCGCCGCCGGGACTACAAAGTCTGCATCCGTGACGATAAATGTTGAGGGAAGCACCCACGGAACGACGGAAGAAGATCCGCTCACCGTGGATGAAGCTATCACCAAATTGGATGAAAAAGGAAATCTTATTGCCGATGATAGCGGAGTGCTTTACTATGTGCGCGGCGTGGTAGACGCAGGATCAACGCTTGCAAATGCACGTTATGCGTTTACCGTTTCTAATACAGACAAGAGCAAAAAATTGACTTGTGACTTTTCCACGAGTGCATTTGGGAAATTTAATGTAAAAAATGGCGATGGTGCGCTGGATGGCTGTACCGTACTTTTCCACATCAATTTCACCAAAGAGGACGATATTTACAGCAATGACAAGGGTGCGGTTGAAAATGTCATTTTATCCTGCACATTCCCCGCTCTCCAAGCAATAGAAATTGAGGCAGAGAAAACAGAGGTCATCCTTCCTTATTCCGTTGAGATAACCGTTAAGAGCATAACTCCCGCAAGTGCTGTTTTTGAAAATGCTGAGTGGATAAGCTCGGATGAAACAAAGGCAACAGTATCTGGCGATACGGTCAAAGCTACCGTTAAAACCATTTCGGCAGGCGAAGTGAAAATATCCGTAAAGTGCGGTGACGTTACATCCAACGAGATTACGCTTACTCTCACGGAAGAACAAAAGGCGATTAAAGCGGTTTATGATTGGACGGATGGATTAACGGCAGACACAGTTTGCAGCAATACCTACTATACCGTTTCCCTTCCCAAAACCGATATGGTTTCATCTCACATTAACGTTTGGACTCCCGATCAAACGGAAATTCTTACAATGCTTGCAACGAACGGAAAGACCGTGCGTGACGGTAAAGGTATTGGCTTCTACCCCGGTAAGGCCTCCAGCCCCGGCTCCATTGACTTTACTACCGTGCATCAGATAAAGAAAATCTCTTTTAAGATCATTCCTTATTCCGATGCGACGATGGTTCAATTTTCGGTAAACGGCAAAGAGTATAGCGAGGAAAAAGGCGATAAGACTTGGGACGGAAAACTTACGAGTGCCATAGACGTCACGTTGGATTTGACCGAAGCGTCGAACACGTTGAAGTTTGAAAAGAACGGTACGAAGGGAAATAATTTCGTTATCGTCGGCATGACTTTGGAAACGGAAGCAACGGGAACAAGCTCGATTACTTATGATTGGGCAGATGGATTAACAGCAGACACAGTTTGCAGTAATACCTACTATACCGTTTCCCTTCCCAAAACCGATATGGTTTCATCTCACATTAACGTTTGGACTCCCGATCAAACGGAAATTCTTACAATGCTTGCAACGAACGGAAAGACCGTGCGTGACGGTAAAGGTATTGGCTTCTACCCCGGTAAGGCCTCCAGCCCCGGCTCCATTGACTTTACTACCGTGCATCAGATAAAGAAAATCTCTTTTAAGATCATTCCTTATTCCGATGCGACGATGGTTCAATTTTCGGTAAACGGCAAAGAGTATAGCGAGGAAAAAGGCGATAAGACTTGGGACGGAAAACTTACGAGTGCCATAGACGTCACGTTGGATTTGACCGAAGCGTCGAACACGCTGAAGTTTGAAAAGAACGGTGCGAAGGGAAATAATTTCGTTATCGTCGGAATGACGTTAGAGTGGTAATTGAATGTAGTATTGTAGACTGAATAGGTTTTTCGCATAGCTGTACGCGCATTAACGGCTATGCCAAAACATTGGGACGGAGAGCAATCTTCGTCCCTTTGTTTGTCATCAGAGTCACCGACCAAACGCAAGTCTGTACGGTTGACTGCGCAACCGACCCCTAACGGGGCGCAAGCGCAGACTTGGTCGGACTACCAAGGAAGCCGAGGACACCTCGGCTTGCATTATTTATACTTTCGGCGGGGAGTCGCATGCCCCGCCATCCCCCGCAAGGGCTGCAAGCGCCGCGCAGGTCGCCGCTTGCAACGGAATTTTCGCTTTGTTCGCTACTATGCGCGACACGCGCATCTCCGCTTGCTCAAATTCCGATTTGATATGGGAGTAGGCTTCTGTATTTCATTTACTTCGCACCCAAACATTCTTATAGGACTTTTTGTTTGGGAGTGCATTTTCGGGTAAATATGCAGAAAAAACAGTCGGATAGAGCGCAGATGAAGTGTATTACGGCAAGTAGCAAATATCGATTTTGCGAATTGAGTTTGGCTTACGTTGCGTGATAATATCGACGAAAGTATTGCGCGTTTTCTGTTGGAATCTCGCAGCGGTAGTGTGCCCGGTCGTGTGCTTAATCGGTGAGAAGTCGGCTGTAAAGAAAACGCGTAGTTTCGCTCGGTTACGTGTAAGTCGTAAACCATAGTTTAGTAAATATTTCGTAAAATGATGGTCAAAAGGCGGCTTGTTTTGCAGCGACTATTCAAAAAAAATCTCGATTCTTCAAGCGATCCGCGAGCATTTGCTGCCAAAGCAATGACAAATTTTTGCCGCTTTATATATTACTATGCGTGTAATAGTATGTGAAATTTTGGATTTTACAGTAATTTTTTGCGGTTTAACAAATAGATAAATAGATTTTACACTGTGCAAAGGGCTGTCTGACACTTTTTCTCCCCTTCGTGGCAGTGCAAAGGCTGCGGGCTGCGATAAATTGTCGAAATAAGTAATAAAAACGCCGCTAACGTCATAACAAATGGTATGAAGTTATTTCGCGGTATAAAACTTACGCTCGAAGAAATTTGGCAAAACATCTGCAATCACAAGTGGCGATCCGTCATCTGCCTGGCATTTGCTGTAATGGGCGTGATAGTGGGAATAGTTTTTGTAAATATATTTCAATACAGTTGGTGGTATGGCAACAGATACGAATACTCCGCAAGGCTCTTCGAAGGGGGATTTGGCTTGGCTTTTTCCTTCTTGTTGTGGACGGGAATATTCTATCTTTTTTTGCTGTGCTGTTGTCTTGTGCCGCAGACAAAATATTTGTGCTGCGCGGCGCTGTTTGTTGCTTGTTTTTATTGCGGAGCCAACGCAGCAACGGCGATAATTTGTTGGTCGGTGTGGGGGATATTGTTTGCGATACTTGTCTCCGCAGCGGAAATTGTCGGATACTGCGTTGCTTGTATCCTGGTATGCTGCGAGAATTCCTGCAACAGAACATTAAGAGAAGCGGTCTGCGACACAAAACTTGCATTGAAGGTTTTGGCGGCGGCTTTTACGGTCAAGTTTGTGTGCTTTTTTGTAATATTGCGCGTAATTACTGCCGTGATTTGATTGATTAAACGCAAAAAATTTGGTATACTTATTTACATAAGGAGAAAAATATGAGAGCATTTATTCTGGTTATCGATGGTTTCGGGATAGGGGCTATGCCAGATTGTAAATTGTTTAACGACTTTGGCGCAAATACGCTGAAAAACATCCGCGCGGCTTACGACTTGCAGTTGCCCGTGTTATCCGATATGGGGTTGTATAACATAGACGGAACTTACAACGACGATAGAATGCCTATCGGCGCATACGGACGCTTGGAAGAGCTGAGCAAGGGCAAGGACACGACGGTCGGTCATTGGGAAATGGCGGGAGTCATTACCAACGAACCGATGCCGACGTTTCCCAACGGTTTTCCGCAGAGCTTCATCGCCAGGTTGGAAAAAGAATTGGGCACGAAGGTACTTTGCAACAAACCGTACAGCGGCACAGAAGTTATCAAGGATTTCGGCGAGGAACACATTAAGACGGGGTATCCCATTGTGTATACGTCCGCAGACAGCGTCTTGCAGATAGCTGTTCATACAGATAAATATTCTGTTGCAGAGCTGTATGATATGTGCGAAAAGGCACGTAAACTTTGCACGGGCAAATATGCCGTCGGCAGAGTAATCGCACGTCCCTTTACGGGAGAATATCCGTATACGCGTACTTCGGACAGAAAGGACTTCTCTATCAGTCCTCCGTCCAAGACGCTGTTGGACTTTGTAAAGGACGCAGGTATGCAAAGCGTAGCGGTGGGCAAGATTGAGTATATATTCAACGGACAGGGCATTACGCGCAGCATACACACTCTCAGCAATCTGGACGGACTTAACAAAACGATAGAGATCGCAAAAGAACGTTTCGACGGATTGGTGTTTGTCAATCTTGTGGATACGGATATGAAATACGGTCACAGACGCGACGTGTTTGGATATGCCGAGGCGTTGGAGGAGATTGACGGCAAGGTTGCCGAGCTTATCAAGATTATGCATCACGACGACGTGCTGTATATAACGGGCGATCACGGCTGCGACCCCACACACAAGGCGCACACGGATCATACGCGCGAATACACGCCGCTGTTGATATACGGCTGCGATGTCGTGCCGACAAATCTCGGTACTATGAAAGGTTTCGATGTCATTTGCGACACAATAAAAGATCAACTCGGTATAGGCGGCGGTCCGAAATCCGTTTGGGAAAAAGTAACGAGATAACAATTTTGAAAATTAATTGCGCTTCGACTGATTGGTCGAAGCGTTTTTATTTAGTGTAAAATTTACAAGTTGCGGCGGCTGCGGTAAGTACGGCTATGAAAACGGATTGTACGTTGTAATTCGAGGCAAAAAAGAATTGCCTTTCAGAATATGCTGTTAATATCAATGAAAGCAAAAGTATGGCGTACTCGCTTTTTTGGGTAGGAAACGGTGGAGTTTTTCTCGCCTTTTTGAGCAATATACTTTATTTTTTTTATTTGAGAATTTGTGTTTTTGCCGAAATACATACTACTATTACAGACATAATTAAATAAAAACAGCTGTATATTGAATTGATAGAGTATAATTTTGTCCCGATTGGTGAAAATCTCCATAAAAGCATTGGTAAAGGGAGCAAATATGAAGAAAAACGAATTTATCGAATATGTAACGGACAAGACGGGCGAGACATCTAAGAAAACGACGAGTTTTTACGATGCATTTTGGAAAAGCATAGAGGAACAGCTTATGAAAGGAGAGGAAGTTTGCCTGACGGGCGTCGGCACGTTTCGTATCAAAAAGCGTCCCGCGCGCAAGGGGATAAATCCTCAAACAAAAAAGCAAATTACTATTCCCGCCAAAAAGACAATCGTATTCAAACCGTCGCAAAGTTTTGCAGACAGGATCAACGGATAAAAATCTTTGCAACAGATATCCACCGGTATTGCCGATGGATATCCTTTTTTGGGGCGATTGGTTCCCTGTGTTTACCCGCGTTTGTGGCGAGCCGACGATTACGCGATCGTTACGTGGTGCTGACCGCGAACGAAGCAATCAAGTCATCTATACGCATTTGATTTGTCTCTTTGTTCTTCTTTCTGTTGATTGTTTATTTACAATTTGATTGCTTTGAGTATTCTTTTCTATCGTACGAAATACACTCCGCGCCAAAATTTTTGTCATAAAATACTTTCATTCGGTATTTTGGTACGCGTACAAGGTGATACTTGCGATTCCGTTTTGTGCACGCTATATTATTTGTCCCTTGCAGATGGTTGACCGCCTTTGGACTATCGGTTCGCAAATTTTCGGTCGCTTATTTCGTTTTTACTCCGAAGGCGTTTTGCCATCGAGGCTTTTCTCAATCATCGCCAAGCCGTGGATTATCTAAGAATTTTTTATAATAAAACGATGTGAAAGCGGGGCTTTTCGGGTAGTTTTTGAGATCTTTTTGCATAAAAAGTTTACTCAGACAGCCATTCTATAATTTATTGGCGGCATAAATGGTATTCGATTGCTACATTTGTACGGATGTATATCCGTGCGCCTTTTGCAGATACTAACGGCAAATAACAATAGGAGCAAAGTATGAAAAAGTTGTTTTTATTTGTGTTTGCGATGGCGCTTATCGTCGCGGCGATTGTGCCGATTACCGCTTGCGCGGATACCGTCGCTCTCGGCATATCCTCCAAAGAAGCGGTGCTTATGTCGGAGGACGGCAAAGTATTGTTCGAGCAAAATTCCACGGAAAAACGTCCCATTGCAAGTATGACGAAAATTATGACTTTGCTTTGCGTTTACGACGCGATAGACGAAGGCAAAGTCTCTCTCGATGACAATGTTGTGGCAAGTCAGCGTGCCGCGTCAATGGGCGGTTCACAAGTCTTTTTGGACGCTAACGCTACTTATAAGTTGGATAATCTTATCAAATCCATCGTCGTTTGTTCGGCTAACGACAGTTGCGTAGCCGTTGCGGAACATATCGGCGGCAGCGTCGAAACATTTGTGGGGAAAATGAATGACAAGGCAAAGCAACTCGGGCTTGTCGCGACGCACTTTGAAAATTGCACGGGATTGCCCGCAGTCAGTCAGTATTCCTGCGCAAAAGACGTCGGCATAATGCTGTCGGAACTGATAAAGCATCCGCATTACTTTACTTGTTCGCGCGTATGGATGGAAGATTTCGTTCATCCGTCTGGGCGCGTGACGGGTATGACGAATACCAACAAACTTATCCGCTTTTATGACGGTTGCGACGGCGGCAAAACGGGATATACCAGCGAAGCGCAGCACTGTCTTGCGGCAACAGCCAAGCGCGGAGATACCCGCGTCATAGCGGTAGTGGTAGGCGCGTCGGACAGCAAAACCCGATTCAAAGAGGTGAGCGATATGTTCAATTACGCTTTTGCCAACTACGAAAACAAAGTGTATATTGACGGAAACACCCGCATGCAAAGCGTATCCGTGCAGGGCGGCAAAGCCGACAGCGTTGACGTTCGTCCCGAAGGCAAACTTGCTGCATTTGGCAAAAAAGGCAACGTCGATTACAGCGTGAATTACGATCTTCCCGAAACGATCAAGGCGCCCGTGGTTGCGGGCGAAGTTATCGGAACGGCGCAATTGACGGATACAAACGGTAACGTAGTAGAGCAAGTAAATCTCGTCGCAAACGTCGACGTTGAGGCGAAAACATTTTGGGATTACGTTAAGGATATTGTGCGCGAGAGGTAGATTTATCCGATCATTGTAAATCGAAGGCGGATAGTCAAATCCGATTGCAACCCCTGCGAAACAACGACGGTCTCGCGGGGGTTTGTTTTCGGCTCATCGCACGTTATTTAGATTGACTTTATTTGAGTTATTTGTTAAAATAATTAATATGTATATTTTGGATCTGCTCAGAACCAATTACGTCACGGGAGAAACAGGCTTTTGCAGAGAGGGTTTGCTTAATGCCGCGGCATTCGTAGTCGCCCTGTTGGCGGCTTTGATATTGCACGAAATCGCTCACGGGCTTGTTGCTTTGTGGAACGGCGACAGAACGGCAAAGCAATACGGCCGTTTGTCTCTCAATCCTATCAAACACTTCGATATAGTGGGCTTATTGATGATGTTGCTCGTCGGTTTCGGCTGGGCGAAACCCGTTCCGATCAACCCGAACAATTTCAAAAATCGCAAAACTGGTGCGATAACGGTATCGATCGCCGGCGTAATTACCAATCTGCTGTTGGCATTTTTGTTTTCTATGGGAGTGGTGCTGTTCGGAAAGATCCCCGTAGAACAGGATACGGCGTTGTACTATTTCGTGTATTTCTGTTTGATCTTGTGCATATTGGCGATGCAGCTGAATATCAACTTTGCATTGTTCAACATATTGCCGTTGTATCCGTTGGACGGCTACCGTCTGTTGAGTTGTTTCGTAAACGAGCGCAACGGCTTTATGACGTTTATGCGCAAATACAGTCTGTACATTTTGTTGGGATTTATCATTCTGGACTATATTCCGATTGTTGGCAATTACTCTCCGCTCAATTTGTATATCGGTTGGGTCGGCGGCAGAATCGGAAGCGGATTTCAAAGTTTTTGGAGGTTGATTTTCAATGGCTGAGGAGAATCTTCAACAACAATATATCTTTGACGATCAAAAGTCTGTCCTCGAATTGAAGTTGACCAATTTCAACGGTCCGTTGGATCTGTTGTTGGCGCTTGTCAAGGAGAACAAAATCGAAATCAAAGATATCTTTGTTTCGCAAGTGACCGAACAGTTTTTGCAATATATGGATCAAATCTCCGATCTGGACGTGGATCGGGCAAGCGAGTATATGGCGATGGCTGCAACACTGCTGGAAATAAAGTCCCGAGCTTTGTTGCCCATTCTCATCGAAACGGACAACGGGGACGATTCTCCCGAAAAGATGCTTATCCGTCAATTGGAAGAGTACAAACTGTTCAAGGAGATAGTCGGAGAACTTAAAGAGCAGGAAAACGTAGACAGATTTTACCGCGATCCCGACAAAAACGTCGGCAAAGAGGTGACCGTCGTAAAGGAAAATCTCAGCGTTCAGGGTTTTATCGAGGCGTTCGGAAAGTTTCTTATGCGTTTGCAGGTCAAGAACGCGGCGGAAAATGTCTCTCGCGCGATAGTAAAAGAAAGTTTTTCCGTTCCGCAAAAGATCGCCTACATACGAGAAATACTGTTGACGGAAGATCGGTTTACGATGAGTCAATTGTTTGACGAGAACGCAAGCAAGAACGAGATAGTGACTACTTTTCTTGCTGTATTGGAACTGCTCAAATTGCAGATAGTCCGAGTTACGCAAAGCGGTCTCTTCGAGGAGATCGTTATAGAAAAACGTCCAGACAGCGACGGTGTTGAGGCTGTCATCGGAGATGAATATGAGTCTTTTGAGTAATCAGATAGAAGCCGTGCTGTTTGTTTCGGGCAAGGCTGTGGAAGAAAAATTTATTAAAGAAAAACTCGCTGCCGAGGACAAACAATTTACCGAGGCGGTATCGGAATTGCTTGCCAAATACAGCGGCGACAGCGGTATTCACCTGTTGAGATTCAACAAGAAACTGCAATTCGCCACCAATCCCGCTTATGCCAAAGAGGTGGAAGCGGTGCTTAATCCCATTAAGGAAAAAGAGCTTACCAACGCGATGCTGGAAACGTTGGCGATAATTGCCTACAAGCAACCCGTGACGCGTATCGAGATAGAGGAGATCCGCAGCGTCGATTGCACGTATTCGGTTCAAAATCTTGTTCGATTGGGGCTTGTGGAATGCGTCGGACGTAAAGAAACCATCGGAAAACCGTTGCTTTTCGCTACAACTGACGAATTTCTCAAACGTTTCTCTATAAGCGATATAAAGGATCTGCCCGACTACGAGACGCTGTTGGACAAGCTGCAACAGATAGGCTCCGAAGCCAATGTTAAAGTGGTGGAAAAACCGATGTTCGATCAGGTTGAAGAAGTTCCCGATTTTCTTGTCGGAGAAGATGTAAACAAAGTGGATTAAATTGCATTTCGATTTTTCAAAATACTATTCTCCCGATATATGTCGGGAGTTTTTTTATATCTTGTCGGGACGTAAAATCAAGATATATAATAAATAATGCGATAAATAATAAAATATTTTATTGATATTTTGTCTATAAAATTTTTCAATAAGTATAGAAAAGTAAATTTGAGTGTGGTATAATTCAATTAAAAAGAATAGTTTGCAATAATAATGCAAATTCCGAGGCAGGAGGAAATATGCTGAGAAAAAAAGAATGCGTTGCAATGCTTCTTGCAGGCGGTCAGGGCAGCAGACTGTATGCTTTGACCAACAATATTGCCAAGCCGGCAGTGGCATTCGGCGCCAAATACCGCATTATAGATTTTCCGCTTAGCAATTGTATCAATTCCGGTATAGACACGGTCGGCGTCTTGACTCAATATGAGCCGTTGGAGTTAAACGAATACATCGGCAACGGACAGCCGTGGGATATGGACAGAAACTTCGGAGGAGTACATATTCTTTCTCCGTACCAAGCCAAGAAAAAATCTTCCTGGTATCAAGGTACGGCAAATGCCATTTATCAGAATATGAGTTTTATGAAGAAGTACAATCCCGAGTATGTGTTGATACTTTCGGGAGACCATATCTACAAGATGGACTATGCCAAAATGTTGCGCGCCCATATCGAAACGGGCGCAGATTGTACTATTGCGGCGATAGAGGTTCCGATTGAAGAGGCGTCGCGCTTCGGTATACTTAACGTCAATCCGGACGGATCGATATATCAATTCGAGGAAAAGCCCAAAGTCCCCAAGAGCAATCTGGCGTCTATGGGTATCTATGTCTTTACCGCCGAGAAACTGTATAAGTACCTCGAAGAGGACGATAAAAATCCCGATTCCGGCAAGGATTTCGGCAAGGACGTGTTGCCAACGATGCTCGCCGCGGGAGAAAAAATGTTTTCTTACCGTTTTGAAGGGTATTGGAAAGACGTCGGGACAATCCCCGCGCTGTGGTCGGCAAATATGGATCTGTTGGGAGAAGATCCCGCTTTCGATGTGGGCGACGCTTCCTGGAAGATACATTCACGCAATCCGCTTGCCCCGCCGGAATTTATCAGCGATACGAGCGAAGTGGATAACAGCATGATCGCATTGGGTTGTGAAATTTACGGCAAGGTGCGCAATTCCGTTCTGTCAAGCAACGTCACCGTGGAAGAGGACGCAATCGTAGAGGACAGCATTATTATGGCGGGGACAACGGTAAAGAAAGGCGCAAAGGTAAGTTACTCCGTCATAGACGAGGGCGTCGTCGTCGGCGAAAATGCCGTTGTGGGCGCTGATAAAAAAATCGCCAAGGGAATAACCGTTCTCGGCAGAAATCTTACCGTGTCGCCCGGTGTTACGGTGGATAGCGGCAAAATAATCGACAAGGATTACAAGGGGGAGTAACACGATGGCACATTCTGCGGTAGGAGTTATATTTACCAATATACAGGACAAAAATATCCCCGAGTTGTCGTCGCTCCGTACAATGGCGTCTATACCGTTTGCGGGCAGGTACCGCTTGATAGATTTTGCTTTGAGCAATCTCGTCAATGCGGGGATTACGACGGTGGGCATTGTCACCAGAAATAATTATCAATCGTTGTTAGACCATCTCGGTAGCGGTAAAGAATGGGATCTGGCGCGCAAAGACGGCGGCATAATTTTGCTTTCGCCGTACAGCAATGAAACGGACGCACCCTACAAAAACCGTCTTGAAGCTCTTAAAGGCATAACGGGATTTCTTCAACGTCGCAAAGAGGATTATGTTGTATTGTATGACGGCGACGGCGTGGCGCGTCTGGACATCGAGGACGTCGTGCGTTTCCACGAAGAATCACATGCCGATTTCACTCTGGTGTACAAGGAGATGGACAGCGTCGAGTCTCATTACTACATTACGCTGTCTGCCGACGAAACGGGACGGATAAATTCGCTTATGATCAATCCGAGGACAGACGGCAAGAGCAAGCTCAATCTTTACATAAACGTGATGGTCGTCAGCCGCGAATTTTTGATAAATATAATTCAGGACGCGGTGCAGAGCGGATATTCGAGTTTCGGCAGGGATATTCTGTCTCGCAACGTCGAGTCGATGCGTATATTCGGCTACAAATTCAACGGATATTATGCGGGGATCACTTCGTTGCCGAGGTATTTCAAATACAGCATGGAAATGTTGGATAAGAACGTCCGCGACGAACTGTTCGGCGCACGGGATATATATACCAAAGTCAGGGATTCCGCTCCGTCAAAATATATCGACGGCGCCGCAGTGAAAAATTCGCTCATATCCGACGGTTGCATAATCGAAGGAACAGTGGAAAACAGCATTCTTTTCCGCGGAGTAAAGGTGGGCAAGGGAAGCGTCGTGCGCAATTCGGTATTGATGCAGGAGACCGTCGTCGGCTCATCTGTGCAGATGGACTGCGTTATCACAGACAAAAACGTCGTAATACGGGATCGGCGGCATCTCGCAGGCTGTGCGGAATTACCGTACTTTGTCGCCAAAGGAAAAATTCTGTAAGGAGTAGAAAATGAAACGGAAAAAAATTCTTTTTGTCGCATCGGAAGCCGCGCCTTTTATTTCGACGGGCGGACTTGCCGAAGTAGTGGGATCTTTGTCCAAGGCGCTTGTAAAAAAGGGCGACGAAGTTCGCGTATTTTTGCCGATGTATGCGGATATCAAACAAGAATATCGCGAGCAGTTCAGATTTCTCGGCAATACGACTGTACCTGTCGCCTGGCGCAATCAGTACTGCGGAGTTTTCGAGTATGTATCGGACGGCGTAATATATTACTTTGTCGACAACGAGTATTATTTCAAACGCAAGGGCTGTTACGGTCACTTTGACGACGGCGAGAGATTTGCATTCTTTTGCAGGAGCGTAATGGAGATACTTCCGTTGATAAATTATTACCCCGACGTGCTGCATTGCCACGATTGGCAAGCGGCGCTTGCGGCGATATATCTCAAAACGATCTATTGCAAACAGGACGGTTACCGCGATATAAAGGTGGTGTTTACCGTACACAACATAGAATATCAAGGCAAGTATTCTATGGACAATTTGCAATGGCTCTTCGGTATCGACGGATACTATCAGGGATTAGTGGAATATAACGGCTGTATAAACCTTATGAAGGGCGCGATAGAGTGTTGCGATCGGTTTACGACGGTTTCGCCGAGTTATGCCGAAGAGATAAAAAACCCGTATTTCTCGCACGGATTGGACGGAATAGTACGTCGAAACGAATCCAAACTGTGCGGAATTCTCAACGGAATAGATACCGTCTCGTACGATCCCGCGACGGATAAGGCGCTATATGCCAATTACGACTCAAAGAAGCTCAAAAACAAAGCGGTTTGCAAAGAACAATTGCAACGTATGCTCAATCTTCAAATACGCCCGAATACACCCATTGTGGCAATGATAAGCCGACTTGTAGATCACAAAGGTTTCGATTTGGTTACCGCTGTCATCGACGAGGCGCTGGATAACGATATGCAATTTGTATTGCTCGGTACGGGTGAAGGGTATTACGAACATTTCTTTGCGGAGCTTGCGGCAAGACATCCTCAACAGGTTGCAACCGTTATTGCCTTTAATCCGGAATTGTCTCGGCAGATCTACTCCGGCGCGGATATATTCCTTATGCCTTCCAAGAGCGAACCGTGCGGTTTGTCTCAGATGATCGCGTCGCGTTACGGAACGGTTGCATTGGTGCGCGAGACAGGCGGACTGAAAGACAGCATAAAGCCGTACGGCGCAGGCGGCAACGGATTTACCTTTGGAAATTACAACGCTCACGATATGCTTTACGTGCTGAAAGAAGCAATGACCCTCTACCGCGATAAGGAGAAGTGGCGCGAACTTGTGACGAAAGCTATGAATACCGATTTCGGTTGGGATATATCCGCGGAAAATTACGACGACCTTTATTCCGATTTGTTGGCATAACATTATTTCAATATCGGCGGCGCTTTGCTCGAATAGCAAGGCGCCTTTTTTAGGCTCTATGTCAAATGTTGGGGTGTAGGTACTTTTCCCAACATATAATTGAATAGGTTTGCTCCCTCTATCTGCGG
>CANQNJ010000001.1 GCA_947625185.1 uncultured Clostridia bacterium | reverse complement strand
CACTATTGCAAATACCGCATACACAAATCTGCGACGAGTGCGCTCGTCCATTTCGGCAAGCCACGCCGTAAGCGCCGCGTCCGTTGCGTGAGAATTGCGCGTCGTCCTCGGGAGTTTCTTGAAACCGCGGCAATCCTTGACTATCCAGGTAAACGGATCGTGCTGTCCAATGGATACGCCGCTGCTGTCCACCACTTCATAAACCTGAGACGCGGTAAGCAGCATGCCCACAATGGAATCGTGCGGTACCGTCTTGTGAATGCGACTCGCAATTTCAAGATATCTCTCGTCCTCGAATATGCTCTCCTTGAAGCCCGGTCCGTCGTGATCGTAAACGGCAATAATGCGCGCCTTGATTTCCGCCGGCGCAAACGTCGAAGAAAATACCGCCAGATTACCACCTTTGCTGAGTCCGCCGACGGTGAACTTGCCGTCAAGAAGGGAAACGACTTGGACAAGATATTTCAAGGCTATGCGTTGAGTGGGTATAACGCTCATAAGCGACATCTTGAAGTTCTCGCGCCAACCGACCAAAGACACGCCCGTGCCGCGATAGGAAATATGATAAGTTCCGTCGCCGAGCGCAAATGTGATCGCGGCAAAACGTTCGTCCCTGCTGTCGCTGTTGCGCTGACGAAAATATCCCGCCCTGACCGACGAAAAGCGCGGACTGCGACGGATGGCTTTGAGAAGCGCGGCGTTGTGTTTGCGCAAAATGGACAGCGTGCCGCCCACCAATCCGTCTATATTATCTGCAAGTTCGCCCAATGTCTTTGCGGGGGCGTGGCTCACCGCGCGGGAATAACCGAGATATGCCAACTCGGCAAATACGAGGCTGTCAACTTCGTTAAGAGACTGCTCGGCAAACGTGGATTTGTTCTTTTTTACATAATCGATAATGTTCATCGCTTTCTTTCCAACGTAAATTTACGCAAAATTACGGATATACAGAACGGATCGCTCGTCAATAACGCACGCCGAAAGGTCAATTCTCATAAAGAAAAGCCCTTGCCGCAGAGCGGACATCGGGCAAAAACGGCATCCGATCCGTTGTAAAAGGACGCCCGACCGTACGACGAGCGTCCCGAAACACTATCTTCTCGACAATATTTCCTGTATGTAATCGTTGATAGACTTCTGCACGATTGCCTTTGCGTCGTCCACGTCGTGTACTTCCGATACGGAAGTCGGCTTGTTCTCCAACTCCTTGTACACGCGGAAAAAGTGCTGCATTTCGTCAAAAATGTGCTTGGGCAGATCCTGAATGGACTTGTAGCAGTTGTAATTTGGATCGGTAAAGGGAATGGCGATTATCTTCTCGTCGCGGGAACCGTTGTCGTTCATTATTATCACGCCGATAGGATAGCAACGAACCAGACTGTGCGCAAGAAGAGGCTCGGAGCAAAGCACCAATACGTCCATAGGATCGCCGTCCTCTGCAAGCGTGCGCGGTATAAAACCGTAATTGGCGGGATAATGAGTGGACGTGTACAGGATCCTGTCCAATACGAGCAAGCCCGTCTCCTTATCCAACTCGTACTTCATCTTGCTACCCTTTGTGATCTCTATCACAGCATAGAAGTCGTCGCTGTTGATTCTGCTTCGCGCTATGTCGTGCCAAATATTCATCGTAATATCTCCTTATTGATAATGATATTGTTTTGCAAATTGTATAAAGTTCTCCGAATCGGAATACAGGCTGCTGCTCTTGGACCAGATAAGCACGATATCCTGAAATATCGCCCGATCGAGCGGTATGCAGACTATATCGCGATCCATCTCCGCCACCTGCCTGTACAAAAACGCGCCCGCATAGCCGTAACTGAGAAATTGCTTGATCGTGTACAACTGCGAGGAATAAAGCATTATCTTGGGGTCCACCCCCACCTCCGAAAAGGCGCGCTTTATAAATATATTCTGGTAGCTGTCCGCCTTGAACATAATGATGTGTTCGTTGGCAAGCTCCTTGAAAGATATATGCTCCCTATTTGCCAAAGGGTGGGTCTTGCTGACGCAAAATACCAATTCCGTCGAGACGAGAGGCAAAACGTTGTAACTGTCGGTAACGAAATTGTCAAGTATGGTTATGCCGAGATCCACCGAATTGGCGTCCACAAGTTTGCGCGTTTGAAGAGAACCCGTCTCCAACATCTCCAACTCCACGTCGGGGTACATCTTGTTGTACGCATTGAACATCTGCGGAAACAGAAATGTACTTATCATCGCGGGCACCGCGATCTTTACGTGGTTGTGATTGTTGCCCATATCTTTCATCTGTGTGGCGAGGGTATCGACAGACTGCAATATGTAATTGATTTTGTCCAGAAAAAACTGTCCTTCCACCGTAAGTTGAAGCCGATTGTGACGGCGATGAAACAACTTGACTCCGAATTCGTCCTCCAATTCTTTCAAACAGAAAGATATCGTGGGCTGACTTACAAATAACTCTTCCGCCGCCTTGGTAATACTGCCGTAACGGCATACAGTCTGAAAATATCTCATTTGCAGAAGCTTCATCTTGCACCTATAAATTAGAAAAATTTTGCCCAAATCCAAGTTGAACAAAGTTTAGACTATGCTTATTATAGCAGACAGCGGAAAATAAATCAACTTAAATATACCGTATTTTACTGCAAAATGACGCGCACTGACGAAAAAAGCACAAAATTACAATACTATGTCTGTAATATTAGTCTGCAAAATCGCGATTTTTGGCATTGTAATAACATTATACTGCCGACAAATTCTCCGATTTGCCGAGAATGAAGAAAATAAATGCACCGCTTTTTGTCTATAAAACAGTTATTTCATCGGTTATTGCGGAAAGAAAGTAGGACGCCCCCGCAAATATGCGTCGGCAAAACTCCGTGCGTTGACGATCTCGCATAATAGAAATTATTCGTCGGACGACTGCCACAGTTCCGAAAGAATGGAATTGACGACGTAAAATTTGTCCGACGGAACTCTCACTCTATCCCCTTCGCAAAGGAGGAAACCTCTCTCCCGAAGAGAATCTGCCGACGAGAAAAATTGCCAGAAGTCTATGCCGAAACGCTCGTAAAATTCGCTTACGCTTATGCCGCAGTCCAGCCGCAAACCGAGCATTGCAAACTCGTTTGCTTCCTCACGGCTGTCTATCGTCTCGCTGCTGCCCTCGCGCAAGTCGGCAACGGGAGCAGCTATGTAATCGCGGATATCCCACGGATTGGTAAATCGCACTCCGTCCGTAAATCCGCTTGCCGCCGCGCCGAAAGCAAAGTAATGACCTTCCTGCCAATAATGCAGATTGTGCTTGCATTGACGTCCCTCGCGGGCGAAGTTGGATATCTCGTACCGCGCAAAGCCTTGCTTGGCAAGCAGTTCCGCCGCTTCGTCGTACATATCGGCTTGCTCGTCGTCGTCAAACGGTTGTTTGCCCTTCAATGCGGCGTAAAGCGAGGTGCCGCGATGCAGCTCCAAGGCATATGCGCTGACGTGCGTTACGGGGAGCGCCGCCACAGTGGAGACGGAGCGAACGAAGTCGTCGCGGCTCTCGGGCAAGCCTATCATCAGGTCCGCATTGACGTTGACGATATTGTGTCTGTGCGCACGGTCAAGCGCCGCAACGAAGTCGGAAAAAACGTGCAGTCTGCCGATCGCGCGGAGCGTGGCGTCGTTTACGCTTTGAAGCCCGAAACTTATACGGTCAACGCCGTTGCGGGCGAGACAGGACAGCAATTCGTCGGAAGCGCTTTCGGGGTTACATTCCACGCTCGTTTCCTCTACTTGCGACATATCGAAACATTCGTCAAGTTTGTCAAACAGCGCGTCGAGGTATCTCGCATCCACCGCCGAAGGCGTTCCGCCCCCTAAATACACCGTATATATGGGTTTGCTCTTGTCCGAGCGGAATTTCATCTCTTCAAAAAGTTTTTCAAAATATCTGTCCGCAAGAGAAAAATCCGTACACGACGAAAAAGCGCAGTAACCGCACCGCGCTTTACAAAACGGAATATGGATATAAACAGAATATTTGTCCGAATACATATCGTGATATTTGTGTCGATTGCGCTTTGGGCGCAAAGGACGTCGCCGAAATTATGCGTTACGAGAACTCGCCGACCGAAAATCATCAATTTTTCCGTTATCTGTGCGATTCGATACCTTCGAGACCGTCCAGATAAGCGATATCCTCGGGAGAAATGACAAAGTCAACGGCAAGATTCTGCTCTATGCGCTCCTTATTGACGGACTTGGGCAGCGGCAACGTGCCCTTATTGAGACAGTACGCTATGCACAGCTGCGCCACCGTCGCGTTGTAGCGCTCGGCGACCTCGGCAAGGACGCGGTTATCGAGAATATTGCCCGTAGCAAGCGGAGAGTATGCCTCAACGACGATACCGTTCTCTTCGCAAAAGGACGTCGTTTCGCGCTGAGTGTTGCCTACAAAATACCTTATCTGATTTACCGCCGGCATCGTGCCTGTGGCGGCAAGCAACGGACGGATATCCGAAGGCAAAAAATTGGATACGCCGCAACAGCGAATGAGACCTCTCGACTGCATTTCCAACATTGTCTTCCAAGCGGCTATATTGCCCTCGGTGCAATCCTTGCCCACATCCGACCAGGGCCAAGGGGCATGTATCAGATACAGATCGACGTACTCCGTGCCGAGATTGTGAAGGGACTGCGCCAAATGAGCCTTTGCGCCGACTTCGTCCTTGACGTGCGACGGCAGCTTGGTGGTAACGAATATCTGTTCGCGCGGAATCCTGCTGTCGCGGATAGCCCTGCCCACGTCCGATTCGTTGCCGTAATCGTAAGCGGTATCTATATGACGGTATCCTGCGTCCAACGCCCAACGCACCGCATTGTAGCAATCGCCTATCTTGCTTTGCCAGGTTCCCAATCCCACGGCGGGGATAGCAAATCCGTCGTAAGTTACAAAGTCTTTAAGCATATGCTCTCTCCTTATACAACAAATTTTTCAATACGCGTTAGCAACGCACCGCTATGCGACGCTTGACATCGCTGCGATATGAAAAAACTACTCGTCCTGCGTTACAAACGTCTATTTTTCGTAAAAGTCTTTGTCAGTCATCTATCTTCAAGATAGACATAAACGCTTCGCTCGGGACGCTTACGGAGCCGACCTGCCGCATACGCTTTTTGCCCTCTTTTTGCTTTTCGAGAAGTTTCTTCTTGCGGGTGATGTCGCCGCCGTAACATTTGGCAAGAACGTCCTTGCGGAGAGCCTTGACCGTCTCTCTGGCGATGATCTTGTTGCCTATCGCAGCCTGAATGGGTATCTCGAACATCTGGCGTGGGATAGCCTCTTTCAGTTTCTCCGCCATCTGCCGTCCGCGCGCATAAGCGCGTTCTTCGTTGACGATGACGGACAAAGCGTCGCACACTTCGCCATTGAGCAACATATCCATACGGACGAGCTTGCCCGGGACAAAACCTTTCAGTTCGTAATCCAGACTTGCATATCCTCGCGTACGGGATTTGAGCGTGTCGAAAAAGTTGTAGATAATTTCGTTCAGCGGAATATCGTAACTGAGCTTGACGCGGTGCTTGTCGAGATAAGTCATATCGACGAAAGTGCCGCGCTTATCCTGACACAATCCCATTACGTCGCCGACGTACTCCGGCGGAGAATACACTTCCGCCTTGACTATCGGCTCCTCGATGTGTTCGATAAGAGTGGGCGGAGGCAATTTTGTCGGGTTGTCGATAAACAGCTGTTCGCCCTGCGTGGTAAAGACCTTGTACACCACACTCGGCGCCGTCGTAACGAGGTCAAGGTCGAATTCACGCTCCAACCTTTCCTGAATTATCTCCATATGCAACAACCCCAAAAATCCGCAGCGGAACCCGAATCCCAACGCGACGGATGTATCCGGCTCATACGTCAAAGAGGCGTCGTTGAGTTTAAGCTTTTCGAGGGCGTCTTTGAGATCGTTGTATTTGCTGCCGTCCGCGGGAAAAATACCGCAGAAAACCATCGGTTTTACTTCCTTGTAGCCGTGCAAAGGGCTGTCGCAAGGGCGCTTGGCGTCCGTAACGGTATCGCCCACCTTGGTATCGGAAACTGTCTTGATGCTTGCGCAAATATACCCTACGTCACCCGCGAGAAGGCTGTCTACGGGTTGCATACCGGGGGCAAAAATGCCGACTTCCGTCACGTCGAAGGTCTTGCCCGCGGTCTGAAACATCTTTATCTGCGTGCCGACGCGTACTTCGCCGTCCACAATGCGCGTAAAGATGATAACTCCCTTGTAATTGTCATACTGACAGTCGAATATAAGGGCTTTGAGCGGAGCGGTGACGTCGCCGTCGGGAGGCGGAACGAGATCCACTACGGCGTCCAGAACTTCCTTGATGTTGATGCCCTCCTTGGCAGAGACAAGCGGCGCTTGACTTGCGTCCAGACCGATAGCGTCCTCTATCTCCTTCTTGGTGCCTTCAATATCGGCGGAAGGCAAATCTATCTTGTTGATCACGGGGATGATTTCAAGATCGTTTTCAAGCGCGAGATAGCAATTGGCAAGAGTCTGCGCTTCCACGCCCTGCGACGCGTCCACCACCAGAAGCGCCCCCTCGCACGCCGCAAGAGATCGGGAGACTTCGTAATTGAAGTCGACGTGACCGGGAGTATCGATGAGGTTGAGCGTATATTCCGCACCGTCCTTGACATAATGCATCCTTACGGGAGTAAGCTTGATGGTAATGCCGCGCTCGCGCTCGATATCCATAGTATCCAACATTTGCGCTTCCATATCGCGCTTGGCGACCTGTCCTGTATACTCCATCAGACGGTCGGCAAGGGTGCTTTTGCCGTGATCGATATGGGCTATTATACAAAAATTTCGTGTATTTTGCTGTGACATAATTATTTCGCTTTGATTTGTTGTACTAATTATAACCGAAACGGGCGCGTTTGTCTACTCTCGACAAATTATTTTACCCTATCGCTACAAAAGCGCGCCGCGGAAAATAATTGAAAAGTTTGCGTTGCGACGGTTGCGTTTTGAACAAAAGCATTATATAATCTTTAATTGACGATACGCGCACACAAGCGCAAAGGCGGGGAGACGACTATGATAAGACAAGACTACAAATGGTTGACGGATATTTATATCGCGCACAGGGGATTGTTCGACAATAAAAACGGTATCCCCGAAAACAGCTTGCCCGCTTTTACGCGCGCGGCGCAACATAACTTCGGCATCGAAACGGACGTCCAGATGACAAAAGACGGCGTTTTGGTGGTTTTTCACGACGATACGCTCAAAAGAATGACGGGACAAGAGGGTAAATTGAGCGACAAGACCTACGAAGAACTGCTTAAATTGCGGCTGCTCGATACCGACTGCGTAATACCCACTTTTCAACAATTTCTTCAAGCCGCCGACGGCGTAAACCTCGTCGTCGAAATCAAAAACCACGACCGCATCGGCGAGACGGAACAAAAAACGTACGATATGCTCAAAAGCTATCGCGGACACTATTGCATCGAATCTTTCAATCCGCTCATCGTCAGGTGGTTCAAGGTCCACGCGCCGGAAGTAATACGCGGACAGCTCTCTTGCTCATATAACGGGGCGCCCTTCTCCGCACTTAAACGGCGGCTGCTCGCTCAACTGAAATTGTGCAAATGGAACGGCAGTCAGTTTATCGCATATGACGCCGCGACTCTGCGCGACAATAAGGCCGTGGCAAGATTTGCCAAGAAAATCCCGATAGTTTGTTGGACGATACGAAGTCAAGAGCAATTCGAGGAGCTGCACGACTGCTTCGACAATATGATATTCGACTCATTTATCCCCGAAAGAAAAGATCTCGAAAAGCTAAGAAATCGAGACGAATAAACACTTTCACCATCGCGATAATTCAAACGCCCGCCGAAATGGCGGGCACTATAAGAAATCGCTAAAACAAAATTTTTTATCGGAATACACCTTTGAGCGAGTCAATGAAAAAGTCCGAGAGTTTTCAGCTCTTGGACTTTTTCATTGAAAGACTTGATACTTTAAATACCTAATTTGCAACAAACCAAATTGCCAACCCTTATTTATCAGGAATGATTAACCTCAATGCTTCTATTTCAGCTAAAATAATTTTTTCATAACCTTCTTTAACTTTTGAGTAAACTAACGAGCTGTACGTTGTTTGATGTATTGTCTCTTGAATAAAAACATTTTTTCCCTCATTTAAATGGCTGTTTTTGATGAAGAAAACCACTCTATGATAAGTTATGTTTCCATCCGATAGAAACTTGCCGTCTTTAGTTGTTACAGCATCCTTTATTATCAACGTAATTTTTGATTAAGTTAATATTCATTTGCCACTCCTTTTTGAATTTAAGTTTCTCTCTTACCAATTCAATGTTTTTTCCGGGTTGAAAAGGAAATCCGAAAGAGAGGCAATCAAAATTCCCTGTTCGTTATAACCCGTAAGCACTTCGTCGCCCACAATGACGATCTTTTTGAATGCGTCGTTGATACCGAGAAGCGAAGCTTGCTCCTGCTTGCGCTTTTCCTCGTCGGGCATACGATAAGCACATTGAATGTAATATCTGCGGCTACCTATATTGGCCACAAAATCCACTTCGAGTTGCTTCCTCTGTGATGCGCCGTTCACTTTCAGATTGGTCTCCACCACTCCCACGTCAACGGAATAGCCGCGTAACGTCAGCTCATTATAAACCACGTTTTCCATGATGTGGTTGTATTCCTGTTGGCGGAAAGAAAGCCGCGCATTTCGTAACCCCATATCGACAAAATAGTATTTGGACGGCGTGTTGATATATTTCTTGCCTTTGATGTCGTAGCGGACGGCTCTTTCAATTAGGAATGCGTCTTGCAGGTAATCAAGATACGCCGATATCGTGTTTGCGGAGAGTTTTAGGTTTTTTTGCGAGTTGAAGGTGTTCGACAGCTTCAACGGATTGGTGGGCGAGCCGATCGACGAGGCGAGAATATCGGTAAGCTCGTTGATTTCGGCGTTACCGCGCAGGTTGTTTCGGTTGATGATATCCGCAAGATAAGTCGTTGCGAACAGGTCTTGCAAATATTTCGCCTTATCGACATCCGTCTTCATCGAAAGGCAGAGCGGCATTCCGCCGTAGGTTGCATATTGCAGCCAAGCCATGTTAAACGGCGTATTCGGTTTGAGAGCAGAATAAAATTCCGAAAAGTTGAGCGGAAAGACGCGGATTTCGTCGCCGCGCCCGCGGAATTCCGTGATGATGTCACTCGACAAAAATTTGGAATTGCTCCCGGTGACGTAAATGTCCGCATTCGGAATGTGCAGAAATCCGTTGACGACGCTCTCGAAATTCGGTACAAGCTGTATTTCGTCCAAAAGAATATAGTACGGCGCGTCGTCCTTGATTTGTGCCTTGACAAACGCATAGAGTTCGTCGGGATTTTGCAGGCTTTTATTTCCGTAATCTTCAAGCGAAACGCGAATGATATGATCGGCGGAAACGCCTTCTTTCAAAAGATGGTTGTAAAACAGCGCAAAAAGCAGATATGACTTACCGCAACGGCGAACTCCCGTGACAATCTTGACCAGCCCGTTGTGCTTATGGTCGATGAGCTTTTGTAAGTAAAAATCTCTTGCGATCTCCATATTTACCCTCATTTCAATTTTTTTGTATTATAGCAAAAACTATGCTTGTTGTCAAGCGGCTATTGAGAATTTTTGCGTAATTATTAAAATTTTCTTTGTAAAATTATGGCGATTTTCTTAAAAAAGGACTTCCCGCTTGTTGAGGGACGATTGGGATAAAACTGCCTAAGATCCTTATCCTGTTTCTCATTGAAACGTGTACCCACTTGTGCGCCACATAAAAGCGGTCTGACTAACCATCAAACCGCTTATTCATAGAATTCCTATGTACGCCCGCCGAAAAGGCGTGGCGTTTTCGTTTTATATTCGGCGAGGAAGCGTATCGGCAATGTGAATTGCGACGCGCAAGCCGTCCACCGCCGAGGATACTATGCCTCCCGCATAGCCCGCGCCCTCTCCGACGGGGTACAATCCTTTTAGATTGCTTTGAAAGTCGCCGTCTCTTACTATGCGTACCGGCGACGACGTGCGGCTTTCCACTCCCGTAAACACTCCGCTCGTGCCGAAACCGACTATCTTGCGATCAAACGTCCTTAACGCCTCGCATATGACGACGTTGAGCGGTTCGGGCAACAGTTGACGGAGATCTGCCGAGACGACGCCGCGAGGATAACTCGGCACAACATCAAAATGCTCGCTTACCTTGCCGTACGCAAAGTCGGTAACGTTCTGACAGGGCGCACGGTAATCGCCGCCGCCGAGTTTATATGCCCTGCGTTCGAGATCGCGTTGAAACTCCACCCCCGCAAAAGCGCCTCTGCCGAAACCGAAATCCGCCATATCGTCAGCAGTGACGTTCACAACGAGAGCGCTGTTGGAATTGTCGGCATTGCGCGCATAATCGCTCATTCCGTTTACAACAACGGTATCCGCTTCCGAATTGGCTGCGACCACTACTCCGCCCGGGCACATGCAGAAACTGTAACAGCTGTGCGAAGATCCGTTCATTGCAAGTTTGTAACTTGCCGACGGAAGATCCCTATGCGTGGCAAACAACGCGCCGTACTGCGCGGTATCGATAAATTTGCGGCTGTGTTCGATACGCAGACCGACTGCAAAGGGTTTGAACGCAAGCTCGGCGCCCAACTCTGCCAATCGGTAAAAAATATCGCGGGCGCTGTGACCGCAGGCAAGAAGGACGCCGTCGGCAAAAAATCGTGTTCCGTCTTGCAGAATTACGCCGCGCACCGAGCCGTCTTCGACGATAAAATCGTATACGGCTCGGTCAAAGATAAACTCCCCGCCGTAACTCGTTATCTCGTCCCTCAGGTTCGCCACGACGCCTACAAGTTTGTCTGTGCCGATATGAGGAAGCGCGTTTGTAAGAATATCTTCGGGCGCGCCGCTACGTACGAATTGACGAAAAACGGTATAAGTCAACGGCGAGGATATGCCGGTAGTAAGTTTGCCGTCGGAGAACGTCCCCGCTCCGCCCAGACCGAACTGCACGTTGCACTCGGGATCGAACACACCGCCGCCGAAATATCGCATGACTTTTTGCTTGCGTTCCGATATGTCGGAGCCGCGTTCGATAACGGTTACTTTGAATCCTCTCTTTGCCAGATACAACGCCGCAAATAACCCTGCGGGACCCGCGCCGATCACTATGAGCGACGCGGCGGACGCCATTGCCGTTGCCTCGGTAATAACATCGTGCGGCGCGTCGTACGGAAGTGCGTTAAAAGGTATTCGCGACGTCTTCACAAGATACGAACATACAAAATGCACGTCGGATTTATCTCTCGCGTCCACGCTTAACTTGTGCAACGAGTAAGAAAGAAGCTCCCTTTTGCCAATTTTAAGCAATTTGAGCAATCGCCCTTCTACGTCGTTTACGTCCGTTTCCAACGGAATATTTAACGGTTTTGTTATATAAAACGCCATAAATTTGTCTTTTTTATAATACTATGTCTGTAATATTAGTGTGTGATTTGTTATATTCTGATATAATTTAGTCGCTGAAAGGCAACGGTAAACTTTCTTTTTGCAATAGTTCCGGTTTTACGAAATGGTATAAGCGACGTCGCGTTCTGCCGAATCGAATACATACAGCGCCGAAGCCGCTGCAAAATACAAATTGTTGCCGCCGCATATTCCGTCGACGTCGAGTACCTCGCCCAAAGCCACAACTCCGTTCGGTAAGGTAAGCGCGTCGGCGTCGAGATACCGTTCCGCAATGCCGCCTGCCGTAACCTGACTCATCGACCAATCAAGCAGGCGATCGAACTTGAAAGAAAGATTCTTTGCAGTGTGAGCGATCCGCGAAGCGTCCGCCGAAGCGCCTGCACGGCGCACGATGTGTTCGGCAAGTTTGTTGTGCAATATACCGTAAAAAAGCTTATCCCTTTCGCCGCAATCGAGCCTTTTACCGATTATTTTTTCAAGAACTTCTTGACTCATACGAGGCACGACGTCCGCAACAAAAATGTAATCGCCGCCCTTTCGCTCTACTTCTCGGCGGGCTATCGTCGCAGACAGATCTAAAATACATATTCCGGACAAACCGTAATCCTTAAAAAGCAATTCGCCCTGCCTACTGTCGAGGAGTTCTTTGCCGTCGTACAAAGTAATCTCGGCGCGTGCGCGAAGTCCGTTCAACGCAGCGTCCATATCGCGTATCTTTACGGGGACAAGGGACGGAACGGTGGGTGTAAGGACTCCTTCGGGGAGGAGACTCTCCGCGCCTGTCGGTGCCGCCTGACTGCGACTGCCGCATGCAAGCACTACTTTATCGAACACCGATTTATTGCCGCCGATAATTGCTTCAAATTTATTTCCTGTCTTGCTAACGGACGAGATCGGCGAATTGACAAGCAATTTGCCGCCGTACTTGGACAATTGGTGCCGAAGGCAATCCACCACATTTGCCGCGCTGTCGGATAGCGGATACATACGTCCTTCGCTGTCGGTATAAACGTAAATTCCGCAACTATTGAGAAACTTTACATATTCGTCAACGGATACGGCGTTCAATACACGATCCGCTATTCCGCTGCGATTGAAACAATCGGCGTTTATGCGGGCATTGCCTATATTGCATTTGCCGTTGCCCGTCATCGAAATTTTTTTGCCGACGCGAGAATTACGCTCCGCAACGGTGACGTCGTAACCGTTCTTGCAGGCGACTATCGCATAGGTAAGCCCTGCCATACCGCCGCCGATTACCAAAATTTTCATATTTACCTCACGGATATATTGTAGTCGATTACCGCCAAATAGTCAAGGCGACGGAATAAGTTGAAAAGGATATTTCGCCGCTCGTAATAAAACACCGACGCAAAAAAATAATTATCTTATCGGATATGACGATCGACGATAAATTCATCCGATTACGTCAAATTATCGCAGATGGTTGGCAATACTCATTTCTACATCAAAGCGTTGCAGTCCTTTCGGTTTTTTCGACAATGCTTATCGCAATAATAAAAGCCGCGAACAAAACGTCACAGCGTCAACGATTTATACAGCGGATCGAGAATGGATACTCGGGATGTCAAGCGGACAATATGATCGGAAAACTCTGCCGAGATATCGGGTTCAACGGTATAACCAACGTTAAAAAATCGCAATTCGTTTGTTTGCGAATGTAAAAAATGCGAGATCAAGCGAGTCATCTGCCACTGCGGATAACTATGCAATACAGTCGTGACAAAGACGCCGTCCGCGGCTTTCTCTGCGACGGAAAGCAACCTGCATCGGGACGGACAGCGCGATACAAGCGTGCTTGCACCGTCGGGACAATAAAAGTTGCCGATTTTTATCGGGATACCCAACCGTTCGCACGGTTCGATCGCGTCGGGATGCAGTACTTCCGCGCCCGAACGAGACAAAAGACGCATTTCGGAATAGCCTATGCCCTCCACGCTTGCCACATTGTGTATCTTGGCGGGGTCGGCAATACATACTCCGCTGACGTCCGTCCAATTCTCATACAGCGAGGCATTGAGAGCTGCCGCCACGATCGCGCCGCTGACGTCGCCGCCTCCGCGAGAAAAAGTATGCCGTCCGCAGACGGTAGAGCCGTAAAATCCTCCCATTACCGACAGTTTGCCCCCGTCAAACGCAGCGCGAATGTTGGAATATGTTTCCTCAACAAGCAAGTCGCCGTTCTCGTCGAAACGGACGACGTCTTCCGCCTCGACGTAATCCGCCCCGAGAAACTTTGCCGTTATCTTTGCCGAAAGCTCCTCTCCGAGCGAAGCGCAGTACTGCCCGTCGTGCAAAAGAGCGCGCCGCTGAGCGTCTTTGAGCAATGCGTCCACATCGACGTCCACCGCGTTTACCTCTGCCAAACGGCGATATTTATCCGCGATCAGCCGCCAGATGCCGTCATCGGGACGCGCGCGATAGGCGAGAAGCAAGTCCGTAACCTTGCGGTCCTCTTTGAATTCTTTGCCGACCGCGCTTACCACCACCGCGCCATGAGCTTCCGTCACGATACGTTTAACGTAAATCAGATTGCGCGGCGTTACCGCCGTACCGCCGAATTTTGCCACGATCATACCGTATTGTACGAATCGCCCGCTACTATTATACCCTCAAAGGCGAGGTCAAACAGGAACCTTTCAACGGAAAACAATGTCACAAGCTGCGACTGCCGTCCAGATAAAAATTTGCGCCATATCAATTGAAGTTTGCCGCTCCACCGCAAGCGATATCGCGACTGCTGCGGAAAATACAGGATATCGAACTATTAAATAATTCGCCTCGCCCCGACATCTGACGCAGAGTCGATTTTTCTTCACCCCAACATTTGACATAAAGCCAAAAAAAAACCGACCTCTTTATCGGTGAGATCGGTTCTGCAATACAATTTATTGATCCCGGCTATGCCTTACGCCGCCGAGAGGTCGTTATGCTACGCGCAGAAAGCAATAAGCAACACGGTTAGCACCGAGCATCCGAGCGCAAGCAAAAGCAGTACGAAATAGTGTTTGAAAAAATGTGCTATTCTTTGCGAAGCTGTCATTCCTTTTTTCTTTTTCATTGTTCTTTCTCTCCCCAAAGTCTTTCTTCGGCGCTCTCGTCCGCCAATCCCATTGCGCAGTCGAGGATATCTTGCAGTTGACGGCTATCGAGATAGCGCTTGATCTTGCCGTCGTGCATTGCGGAAATAATGCCCGTTTCTTCGCTGACGACTATTGCCGTGCAATCGGGAAACGCTGCAGCCACGCCTATCGCCGCGCGATGACGAGTGCCGAACTCCCGCGGAAGATTCTGCGCTTGCGTAAGCGGCAAATAACAACCCGCGCTTGCCACCCTGTTTGCCGTTATTATCACGGCGCCGTCGTGCAACGGCGTCTTGGGGAAGAACAGCGTCTCGATAAGTTCTGCCGTGATTTCGGAATTGATCTTGATACCGGAGTCGAGTATCTCGTCGGACATATGATCGGCGATGACGATCAGCGCTCCCGTATCCGTCTTGGAAAGGCGCAAGCAAGACTTGACAATCTCTCCAACCGACTTGGACAGATCCTCGCTGCCGTAGTGATCGGCAAGATTCTCACGGAAGAACTTTCGTTTGAGGGACAAACGAAATATGTGCCGGTTGATATCGGATATGAACAACATCAATCCGAGAACCGATAACAGTATCAAAGCAACGTAGACATAAATACGCAATTCTCCCGCACCGATCAGGAATGTCAATGCAAACAGTACCACAATGACGCCCACCACTATGTAGGTGTATAACTGCAAGTTGCGTTTCTTTGCGTAATAGAAGAACAAATAAAATACGAATGTAAGCGCCAACACAAAAATTATCCTCGATACGAGAACCGTTGTGCCTTCATTCACAATATTTTTCAGAAAATCAAGCATATTGCCTACCTTACCGTCGCATTGTGTCGCACGGACACAATTTAGTATACTATCGCTTACATAATGATACAATATTTTTCAAAAAAAATAAAGCATATATCTTAATTTTTTCCGTAAAATTTGTCTCCGACGGTCGGTGAACGACTGCACCGCCGTTTTTTTTCGCATTTATCACGGCAAACGCGACTTCGGGCGCATTTTGTTCCTTTTTGACGAAAAACACGTCACGTATCGGAAGCCGACGCCGCTTGCGAAATTTGTTGCTGCAAAGCAGCAAATTTTTGCGGGGCAACGCGCATATATTGGTAGACGGAGGCAAATTATGTTAAGATACGCAATCATCGGTTACGGAAACCTGGGAAAAAGCCTGCAAAGAGAGTTGCAAAAAGAAGGTGGACTTGTTGCCATATACTCGCGGAGAAACATCGATCAGCCGCTATATCGCCCGATGAAAGATTTGGGCAAAAAAAACGATTTCGACATAGCGCTGTCGGCTTTGGGCAGCTATTCGGACGTAATGCAATACGCCGACGCGCTTGCCGATACAGACACCGTGGACAGCTTCGATACGCACGCGCGGATAGCCGAATATAAGGCGCACCTGAACGCCGTCAAAAAGGACAGCCTTGCGATAATATCCACCGGTTGGGATCCCGGGTTGCTAAGCCTGGCGAGAGCTGTATTCGGCATAGGGGCGACAAGTTGCGCCACGCTGTGGGGAGAAGGCGTCTCGCAGGGACACGGCAACGCCATCCGCGCCATTCCCGGGGTTATCGACGCCGTGCAGTTTACCGTGCCGAAGAGCGACGCGCTGTCCTTGGCGGCAAGCGGAGTCACCGACGGCAAAAAACTGCACGACCGCATTTGCTATGTTGCCTGCGTGCAATCGGACAGGGAGACGATTCGACAACAAATCGTGACTATGCCAAACTACTTTGAGGGATACGATACGGAAGTTCGCTTTGTCTCGCCGCAGGAAGTGCGTCAACTGAAAACCCGCACCCACCACCGCGGACAGGTGATATGCACGGGAGAAGGCTTCGAGGCAAGCTGCACGGTAAGCATGGACAACAACCCCGACTATACGGCAAAGATAATGATCGCCTATGCCAAGGCTTTGCCGCAATTGAAAGCGGACGGCTATCGCGGCGCCTTGGACGTGCTGGATATACCGATGAAATACCTCGCCGACAGCAACGTGCTGTAAAAAGCGAGGTCTGCACCGAAATTATTTTTAACAGGCGATTATAAGACTACACGAATAAGACTACGCGAAAAAAGGTCGCCGACACACGGACACAATGCAATGCGACTGAATAATCGCAAAAAAATAAATTAACGCAACAGCCCGCGAAATTTACGTTTCGCGGGTTTGTGCGTGAAAAAACAAATAAAGTGATTTGCTAACGAATAATTTTACTCTCGAATCAACCCGGAAATTGAATAGATGAACGTCAAATATTTGGCATTACGCGTTGGGTCATCAAAAGTAATGCTTATACCGTCTGCATTCCAGCCGGTGGGATTTTCAAATGTTACACTCGTTAAATTGCTACAATCCCAGAAAGCATACGAGCCTATGCTCGTGACACTGCTCGGTATAGTGATAGACATCAAACTATCGCAATTATAGAAAGCCCCAGAGCCTATACTTGTGACGCTACTCGGTATGGTAATGGATGTCAAGCTGATGCATTCATAGAAAGCATTATAGCCTATGCTTTGCAATTGGCTGTCACCCTCGAATATAATGCTTTGCAAGCTGCTGCACCATGAAAAAGCCCAAGAACCGATGCTTGTGACACTGCTTGGAATGGTGACAGAGATTATCTTCTTATTGGTGTAAAACGCATATTGATATATTTCATAGTCAGTCTCGGTGGGGCTTTTTTCAGGCAATACCAATCGCGTTTCATTGCCGCGATACGAAATCAAATACATATTACCCTCGTACAGGAAAAATACATATCCGTCTTGATCTGTAATTTGTTTACTTTCGGTATCTTCCGTGTACACGTATTTCGCGTAGTAGCCAACGCGGCCAAAGGCGCTCTCTCCCGCTACAATGGATAATTTGGAGTAATTCCACACCTCTATCAAATTGTTGCAACATAAGAAAGCCATATCGACTATATTTGTAATACAGCTTGGAATGGTGATTGACGTCAAGCTGTTGCAACCGTAGAAAGCATACGATCCTATGCTTGTGACGCTACCGTCAGTAGGAATTATTGAAGTTTTGCACCCTGCAATCAGGGTCTTGGAACTTGTCTCAATTATACAATTATCCTCACTATGATACACAGAGTTACCTTGCTCTACGACCATGCTCTGCAAGTTACTGCAATACGAGAAAGCCGCATCGCCTATGCTTGTGACAAGGTTTGGAATTGTGAATGATGTCAGGCTATTGCAATACCCGAAAGCGCAGTCCCCTATGCTCTGCAATTGGCTGTCGCCATCGAATATAACACTTTGCAAGCTTGTACAACCATCGAAAGCCCCATCGCCTATGCTTGTGACACTGCTTGGTATGGTGACGGACGTCAAACCACTGCAACCCCAGAAAGCATACGAGCCGATACTTGTAACGCTGCCGTCAGTGGGAATTACGGAGTTCTTGCACCCTGCAATCAATGTTTTGTAGCCTGTCTTTATGATACAATTGCCATCGCTATGATACACATAGTTACCTCGCTCCACGACCAAGCTCTGCAAGTTACTGCACCACGAGAAGGTCCCATAGCCAATGTCTGTAACACTGCTCGGTATGGTGACGGACGTCAAACCACTGCAACCGTCGAAAGCACCTGAGCCGATGCTTGTGACGCTGCCGTCAGTGGGAATTACCGAAGTCTTACACCCGGCAATCAAGGTCTTGGAGGCTGTCTCAATGATACAATTGCCATCACTATGATACACAGGGTTACCTTGCTCTGCGACTATGCTCTGCAATCTGCTACAACCAGCGAAAGTCCCCAAGCCTATTCTTGTGACGCTACTTGGAATTATGATGGACGTCATATTGCAGCAATCATATAAAGCCTGAGCACCTATGCTTGTGACGTTGCTCGGAATTTTAATGAACGTCAAGCCGCAATGACTGAAAGCATAATCGTCTATGCTCTGTAATTGACTGTCGCCCTCAAATATTACATTTTGCAAGCTGCTACAACCGGAGAAAGCATACGAGCCGATGCTCGTAACGCTACTCGGTATGGTAATGAACGTCAAGCTGTTGCAATCGTAGAAAGCGCGATCGCGTATGCTCGTGACGGGTTTGCCGTCATACTCAGACAAAATTATTACATTGGGCGAAAACGCATTGCTGCCATCGAATACGCAATAGCTTTGCTCATCGGGATTGAGTTTGTATATTACGCCCTCCGAGCTGAATGACACGCACCCACATACAGAGCATTTGCCATTATCGCCGAAAATGTGTTCTCCCTTATCCTTGACTTCGTCCGTATCCCCGCAGGTAGCTGCATGCCAATGATGCGTATCGTTACATATCCACTGCTCCCCAAAAGTGTGGGTGTGCGGTGTCTCAGGTTCGGGATTGGGATCCGGATCGGGTTCGGGAGCGGTCACTTCATAGTCACAGACAGTACATTTGCCATCGGAGCCGATAATGTGTTCCCCCTTATCCTTGACTTCATCCGTATCACCGCAGTTGGCTGCGTGCCAATGATACGTATCGTTATGCGTCCACTGCTCCGAAAATGTATGTGTGTGCGACGTGCCGGGCTGGGGTTTGTCGCCGTTGTCGCACGCAACAAATACCGCCACGACAAGAGACGCAATAAGCAATATTGCCAACAGCACCAATACATTGCGTTTTGTTTTCATATAGTACCTCCTTTGCATTACATCAAAAAAGTGCCGCAACTATCGCTGCGACACTTGTAGAATATGCGCCTCGATAGTTACCACACTATTTTCTTGACATAACATCAAAGATGAAGGACGCATAACTCTACCATGAGAGTATGCGATGTTATGCCAAAATTATAGAAAATAATGTGGTAATTTCATTGTATAACAGTTTGTAAAAATTGTCAATAAACCAAATACAAAACGACATTAGCGCAGTTATAATAAGCGTGCAACAAGCAAATTATCGACAACAATTAAAACATTTTGCCGTGACAACTTGCCAAAATTGCCGCAATTGAAAGCGAACGGCTATCGCCGCTTGCAACGGAACTTCCGCTTTTCTCACTGTTTTGCACGACACGTGCTCCGCGCGCTCAAATTCCGCTTTAACAGAAAAGCCGACTTCTGTATTTCATTCACTTCTGTCTCCAATATTTGAAATAGAGCCGAAAAAACGTCGGCAACGATTACGAAGCCGACGTTAACAAATAACACAAATAAACACTTCCGCCGCTCTGTGCGAACGACGGTTTTGTCGATACGGTGAGAAATTTGCTGCTGTTACAGGTCCGAATAACGGTCTACTTGTATCCCGGCCTCATTCAACAGTTCCATAGCGAACTCGTCGGGATATCCGTCCTTGTACACCTCGCGCTCGTCCGCACTCATGCCGTCTAAAACGCGCCTGTCAAAAGGTTGCCGTGTTTCCCTGTCACGAAGTTCAAAGAACTCAATAGCGACGCCTGCGCCTTTACCGAGAGAATTTCCCTCCGCATCGGTTTTGAACTCCCAACCTTTGTCCTTGATTTGATTGAACGTTGCCCAACGATTATCGGAATAGCCGTTTGACATCGCCGCAATCGTCAGAAAAAAGTTGTTTATTCCGTGATACTTTTTCCCCGTGACAGCCGATACGGGCGTACCGATGTAAACCCAACCTTGTTGCCAAAGTCCATGTTGCTTTTCGAGATTTTTCAAAACGGCATCGACAAGTTGTTTTCTTTGAGGAGTCAGTTTGTCATAGATTTCATTGTTTATCACGTCACTCAAAACGCAACCTCACCTCCTCCGTCAAAATTGGTTCTTCCCCCAAAGTCGTCATCATCGAAGTCCATTACTTCGTCAAGGTTATATCCCGCAGGAATCACTACTTCGGGCATTTCTTTTTTCTGTTTCATTTTTCCTCCAACATCTGATTTTTTTACGAAATAGATTGACTTACAATTCTGTTTCGTCTATAATGTATATAGTCAAATCGTGATTTGACAAATTTCGATTTGACAATCATTTTTTCGAGGTGCGCAATGTTCATCGGTCGTAAAAACGAATTGCAGTTTTTGGAAGAATGCTATCACAGCAACAAGGCAGAGCTTGTCGTGCTGTACGGTCGTCGTCGCGTTGGAAAAACCGAACTTATCAACGTGTTTTGCAAAGACAAGCCACACTTTTACTATGCCTGTCGCGAATACACCGACATTCAGCAACTGCAATCCTTCACTGACAAAATACACTCATATCACATTCCTTCACTTGACCTTGTTGGGCGGTTCGAAGATTGGGAAAAAGCATTCCTCTCGGTATTGCAATTACCCACCGATCAAAAGAAGATACTTGTCATCGACGAATTTCCGCACATCTGCAAGTCCAATCCGAGCGTCCCGTCCATACTGCAAATACTTTGGGACGAGAAACTGAGGCACGAAAACGTGATGATAATTCTGAGCGGAAGCGCGATGAGTTTCATTGAGAAGGATATTCTTTCCGAAAAGAATCCTCTTTACGGGCGTACAACGGCGACATACAAAGTGTTACCTCTGCCCTACACCGACGCCATTAAATTCTTCCCGAACTATTCCGACGAGGACAAATTGATTGCATACTCCATTCTCGGCGGGATCCCCTACTATCTCACGCAATTCGACCCCGACAAGTCCGTCAAGCAGAACGTGTTGCAACAGATACTTCGCAGAGGCTGTACGCTTTATAACGAAGTCGAGTTCCTGATGAAACAGGAGTTACGCGAGCCGTCTATATACAATACAGTGATAGAGGCTATCGCCACAGGTTGCAATTCGTTCAACGACATTTTGCAGAGGACGAAGATCGACAAGAGCAAATTGAGCGTTTATCTCAAAAATCTCTTGGAACTGTCCGTGGTTGACAAGGAATTTCCTGTCCTCGCCACCAAAAACGAGAAGGTGAGCGCACAAAAGGGCAGTTATATCCTCACGGATAATTTTTTCCGTTTTTGGTATGCTTTTGCTTACCGCAACCTGACAGACCTCGAAGCTAATGCCGCGGAACTCGTATGGGATACCGAGATAGCGGATGAACTTCACAATTTCGCTTCGCGCTCTTTCGAGGTTGTCTGCAAAGACTATCTGCTATTGTTGAGTCGTCAAAAACTTCTCCCATTCCGCATCACAGACGCAGGCAGATATTGGGGCAAGAAAACCGCCACGACAAACAACAAGACCGAAACCGTCCCCGTTGAGATAGACCTCATGGCGTGTGACCGTCCACAAAAGAATTTCATACTCGGAGAGTGTAAATTCACAAACTCACCTTTCGATCTGGGACAGGTCAAAACTTTTATGGATAAGTTGAAACCTCACGGTACAGTTTTATATTTCCTGTTTTCTTTGAGCGGTTTCACCGAAGCAGTCCAACAATTTGCTCAAAGTGAAAACATACAATTAGTCACAGCGCACGACATCGCAACCGTTTCCGATTGATGAGTTTCAAGTTTCGCGGCTACCGACTATTCGGTAGCCGCTTTCCTTGTCTTACACTTTACCGTTACCGCCACCCGATGATTTGGGCACGGAATTGCTTGCTTTGGGCGGATTATATGCCGGGGACGATTTCACGGCTTTCATCGCGGTGTACTCATAGTAACTTTGCGGTTTATCGGGCCGATAGAGTCCGCTCGTCGCAAAGATGCGGAGCATCTGATCTTTGTCGTGTCTGCACCAAAACGCAAGCTGATTCATAAGACTCATGTCGCTGTTGCTGTGATTATTTCTAATGTCCTCGCCGTTATAAAGCCTTTTGAATGTGTCGCCGTTTTTGGCACTCATAAAAATAACCGCACTTGCACAAAAAAAACGTCGGCAACGATTACGAAGCCGACGTTAATAAATAACACAAATAAACACTTCCGCCGCTCTGTGCGAACGGCGGTTTTGTCGATACGGTGAAGTTTGCTGCTGTTACAGGTCCGAATAACGGTCTACTTGTATCCCAGCCTCGTTCAACAGTTCCATTGCGAACTCGTCGGGATATCCGTCCTTGTACACCACGCGCTTGATGCCCGCGTTGACTATCAGCTTGGCGCAGATAACGCAGGGTTGATGCGTGCAGTACAGCGTGGCGCCGTCAAGGCACGTCCCCATACGCGCAGCATTGACAATGGCGTTTTGCTCGGCGTGTACGGAATAGCATTTTTCCAGATTGTGCCCGCTGGCTATGCCGAGCTTGATGCGCAGACACTCGCCCTTCTCCTTGCAACTCATGATGCCCTCGGGCGCGCCGTTATATCCTGTGCATAAAACGCGCTTGTCGCGCACTATGACTGCGCCTACCTGACGGTCCTCTTTGTAGCAACTTGACCAGGTAGCCACCTGTTCGGTAAGCTCCATAAATCTTCTGTCCCATTTGTTCATATGATTTTCCCCGAGCCTTTTCGCTCCTTAAACACAACGGATAAGGAGCTACGAATGGCAATCGATATCGCTTGCGGATAGTCCGCTTGCTTGCAAGCGATCATAGCAGCTTTGCGCTACTTAAAAGAGCGCAACAAATACGATCAAGCTCAATACTTCTGTTTGCGGATTTGACCGTTTACCTTGTGAATAGTGATCGTGCCCTCTTGATTGCGAGCCTTCTCCTTGGCAAAGGCGATCGCCTGCGCCTGTGTGTCGAAGAGTTTGAGCGGCTTGGCGCCCTTGCTGAGCTTGACTTGCCACTTGCCGTCGGCGCGCAACGAAATGTGATAGTTCTTGGGACGTTTGCGATCTGCCGCTTCTTTCTCTTCCTGAGCGGCTTCCTCTTCCGTAGCGGGTTCCTCGTCGGCGTCCGGTTCGTCATCCACTTCCTCGGTAACGACTACGTCGTCGTCCGCCGTTTCTTTAACGGGTTGATCGGAAGATTGCTCGGCGTTCTGCTCGTCGCTTATCTGCGAATCCTCGGCAACGGCTTTGCCATCGCCTGCGGAATCGGAGGATTTATCGGGCTTATTGGATTTTCTGCGGCTAAGCACGGCAATGACCACAATAAGTACAACGGCTATCGCTATTGCCAGAACAACCAATAAATGCCAAACGCGGAAATTATGTCCGCCCCACAATGGGAACAAAGCTTTTTCTAAAAATTCCATAATTGTATCTCCTTTTGTAGGTATTACAAAAATAGTATATCATCTGATTTCAAAAATAACAATACTTTATAAGAAAATTTTCTCGATCGGAGACAAATAGACATAATTTTTAACGCAATGACAACACAATATTATCCGCAATTGTCCTATATGCGAGGCGCAAAAACACGCGCAATACAATTTCGTCAAAAAAATTATCAAATTGGCAAGTAATTGTGTTGACAAACAAAAAAGTTGTAGTATAATATAGTTAGCAGTCGGAACGAACGACTGCTAAAAATACGTTATCAATAGTTTTTGGGAGGCAAATAAATGAAACTAAAACCGCTTTTTGACAAGGTTGTAGTCAAAAAAACCGAAGAAAAAGAGCAAACCGTCGGAGGAATATTCCTTCCCACGGCAGCGCAGGAAAAGCAGGAAGTGGCTATCGTCGTCGCTGTCGGAGAGGGCGGCGTCATTGACGGCAAAGACGTCAAGATGATAGTTCACGTCGGCGACAGAGTGCTGTACAGCAAGTATGCGGGCAGCACGTTCAAATTGGACGGCGAAGAAGTCACCGTTATCAAACAAAGCGATATTTTGGCAATTGTGGAGGACTAATTTATGGCAAAACAAATCAAATACGGAGAGGACGCAAGAAAAGCTCTCGAAAACGGCGTAAACCAATTGGCTGATACCGTCAAGATCACACTCGGACCCAAGGGCAGAAACGTTATTCTGGAAAAGAAATACGGCACACCGCTTGTTATAAACGACGGCGTTACCATCGCAAAGGAAATAGAACTTAAAGACCCGTTTGAGAATATGGGCGCTCAGATAATCAAGGAAGCTTCCACCAAGACAAACGACGTCGTAGGCGACGGCACCACTACCGCAGCCGTTCTTGCTCAGGCAATAATCCGCGAAGGCAACAAAAACGTCGCCGCGGGCGCCAATCCCATAATTCTGCGCAAGGGCATCGACAAAGCCGTCGAGGTATGCGTGGACAAATTGAAAGCTATCTCCACCCCCGTGGAAGGCAAACAATCCATCGCGCAGGTGGCAAGCATATCGGCGGCGGACGAAACCATCGGTCAGCTCATCAGCGACGCTATGGAAAAAGTGGGCAACGACGGCGTGATCACCGTGGAAGAAAGCAAGACGATGAAAACGGAACTCAATGTCGTGGAAGGAATGCAATTCGACCGCGGCTATGCCAGCCCTTATATGGCGACGGATCTCGACAAAATGGTTGCCGAACTTGACGACCCGTACATTCTCATCACAGACAAAAAGATCAGCTCCATTCAGGAACTGTTGCCGCTTCTCGAACAGGTAGTCAAGACGGGCAGCAAGCTGTTGATAATCGCCGAGGACGTCGAAGGCGAAGCCCTCACCACTCTTATCCTCAACAAGCTGCGCGGCGCATTTGTGTGCGTGGCGGTAAAAGCGCCCGGATTCGGCGACAGACGCAAGGAAATGCTGCAAGATATCGCTATCCTTACCGGCGGCACCGTAATTACGGAAGAACTCGGACTCGATCTCAAAAGCGCAACGCTCGGTATGCTCGGCAGAGCACGCAGAGTCAAGGTAGACAAGGACAACACCATTATCGTTGAAGGCGCAGGCGAGGAAAGCTCCATCGCGCAGCGCGTATCGCAGATCCGCGCGCAAATGTCGGAATCCACAAGCGACTACGACAGAGAAAAATATCAGGAACGTCTTGCCAAACTTGCGGGCGGCGTCGCTCAAATCAATGTCGGCGCAGCCACCGAAGTGGAGATGAAAGAACGCAAGATGCGCATAGAGGACGCCCTGAACGCCACCCGTGCCGCAGTAGAAGAAGGAATCGTTGCAGGCGGCGGAGTTGCACTGCTTGCGGCTATCCCCGATGTGGATAAACTTATCAAGACCCTCAACGGCGACGAAAGGACAGGCGCGCAAATCGTGCGTAAAGCCCTTGAAACACCCATCAAGCAAATCGCCGAAAACGCGGGCGTCAACGGCGGCGTGATCGTGGAAAACGTTCTCTCCAAGCACAGTCAGAATTACGGATACGACGCTCTGACAGGCACATACGGCGATATGATTCAGAAAGGTATCCTCGATCCTACAAAGGTTACTCGCTCGGCTTTGCAAAACGCCGCAAGCGTTGCAGGTACACTGCTCACCACGGAATCTATCGTGTGCGATATCCCCGAACCTCCGGCGCCTGTTGCACCTAACCCGGGCGGAGAAATGTATTGATTGGGCCCGACCACACGTGCATCGGTACCGACCACACGTGCGGCGGTCGATTGCTTGCTACTGCGTAACGCTTGCGCAATCGACGGAACAACTGATAAACATAAAGATAATCGGCTTCCCCGACGGAAGTCGATTTCTTTTTATACGATATTTGACATTATCCGGTGCGCTGACGCGCCGCCGCAGTCGGGCTTGGGAGTTGCGCGTGAACGCACGCGCGCACTATTAAAACTTTCGTCGGGGAGAACCCCCGACATCCCCCATACGGACGCAAAGTTCGGTACACGCCCGTACTTTGCGAAAAGTTTATTTTAATGCCGACCACTCGTGCGGCGGTCGATTGCTTGCTACTGCGTAACGCTTGCGCAATCGACGGAACAACTGATAAACATAAAGATAATCGGCTTCCCCGACGGAAGTCGATTTCTTTTTATACGATATTTGACATTATCCGGTGCGCTGACGCGCCGCCGCAGTCGGGCTTCGTCACAACTCTCGCTTGACGTTACCACTTGTGCAAGTACAAGCGGTGCCAACGTCGCTCGGTTGTTCCTCTCCCACACAAGTTTCGTTCCTCAACTTGTGCGGGTACCCTTTACAATATGCTCGATTACTATTGTTCAGACTTAGAGGCGAACCCCCGACATCCCCCATACGGACGCAAAGTTCGGTACACGCCCGCTTGCGCAGGAAAAAATTTATATACTAATGAAAAATTTGTTTCTCGTCGGCAAGAAAAAAGGTTTTACGTGACAATACGGAAGGCGAATTACTATTTTCTAAGTCATTTATCGGTGAAAATCGTTTATAAATTAAGCTTTTCACGCCATAAAACGTTTCAAAAAGCATACTATTAGTGACATAGTAGTTGATATTTCAGGTAAATTCGGACAATCTTGTGCGAAAATTACACCGCTTTCGCGAATGTCGAACAATATCAGAGATCAAAATGCAAGCGAAATAAGTGCGCCGACGATACCGCACAAGGCGCCGACGGAGTACATCAAAGCAAGTATCAAGAGGTTGCGTTTAAGCTGATTTTTACGGCGGAAAAGTATCGCCAAGGCAATACCGCTGTTGCTGACAAGTCCGCTCAAAAGCGCGGGCAAAGCGATGAGTCCCTCGGAATACATCCCCGTAAGAATAACGCTGCTTGCGCAGTTGGGCACGAGTCCGATAAGCGCGGTAAACAGGCTTTGCGCTATGCCCAATTTCGCGGTGAAATCCATTATCGGCTGCTCGAAATAATACAACAGCAATCCGAAAATGGTATTGACTGCAAATATATAAACAAATATTTTAAGCGTATGCAAAAGAGGATGCTTGACAAATCCGAAGAAACTGCGCTTGTGTTCGTCGCCTATCTCGTGGTGACAGCATCCGTGTTCATCTGCAAGTTCGTAATCGACGGCAAGGGGACGCTTGTCGAAAAGATTGATCAGATATCCGAGCGCTATTGCGTATACCGCCTTGACAAGCAACACTATCCACACCGCGGGCAAAGTCTTGACGTTGGTAAGCAATATCGGCAGCGCCTCGTCGCTTGTCGCCACGAAAAACGCCACGAGCGTACCTAATTTGAGATATCGTTGACAGTACAGATCGGCAGCCATTACGGAAAATCCGCATTGCGGAATAAGCCCCACACCGCTCGCCACCAAAGGAGCGACCTTTCCGTTGAGGAGCTTGACCGTGCGCGCTTTTGCCTTGGCGTTGCTTTCGAGAAATTCGATAAGCAGATATATTACAAGTAAAAAGGGCGCGGCAATCGCGCTGTCTATCAAGGCATCAAGAACCGTTGACCACATTATAATTTACTCTTTGACTTTGTCGGGACGCCGCTTATGCTGCGGCGTTTGCCCGTAGATTACTTCTTTACTATAAGCCCCAATTCGGCGCACAAGTCTTCAAGAGACATATCCGTCTTGGTAAGTTCGCGAAGGTCGATGACTTGTCCGGAAGCCTGCTCCACCTTCGAGATCGGGTTTTCATATATCTTCATGGTAGTTTCGCTCGGGGTCACGTCCACCACTGCGCGAGCCTGACGCCATTTCTCTTCTTCCGTAAGCGGCTCCTGCGGCTCCGCGACAGGGGCGGATCGTGCAGGCGTGACGGCGGGCTGTTCCGACGGCTGCGAAACAGGCGCTGCTGTCGGCGTTTGCGGCGAAGCAGCCGTTGGATCGGCGTTTTGTTCTGCGGTCGTTGACGCGACGAAATTGTCGTGCGCCGCTGTACGCTCATCCATTTCCTTGTCGACGTCTTTGCCCTCGTAAGCATTGATCACGTCCTCGATTTTTTTCTTCAAAACATTGAATTGACGGACTTCCTCTTCCGAAAGGGAGGCTATGAGCGTCTTGGCATAGGCTCGCCATGTGGCATAGAAAATCTTGGCGCGGCTAAGCACCAAATCGGAATATCGCTCCGCGTCGAATTTCAGTTCCTGCGCCAGATGCTGAGAGGCGATCAACGACTTGGAAATAGCCTGTTCGTCCGTCTGATACTGCTTTACTTGCTGACGAAGAGTATAATTTTCGTCGGACAGCTCGTCTATTCGCTCCTTCTGCGCGGTGCGGATCTGCTGTTCTTTCTGCGCGGTATCCGCGATATACTTATCCACTTCGTCGGGATCGTATCCCCGAAAAACCTTTTTGAAATTCATTTTGCCACCGTTTTACGTTCTTCTTTTATAAGATTATCTTTCAGCTCGTACAGCCTGTCGGAGAGATCCACCTTGTAATCGTGAGGATTGCTGAGACGCTTGTATTCCTCCCAAAATCCGTCGAGACTCGCCGCGCAGTCACGCTGCAATTGATAGACGTCCTTGTGAGCAAGCGTACGAACTCCGTCCTTCATTGCGTCGACGTACAGATCTACCGCGTAGAAATCGGTAACTTCCTTGGTCTTCCACCGTTCCAACGGGTGCGTGATGACAAGCGGCTGGGTATCGTCGATCGTCTCGCCTTGAAGAGCGATCACGTCGGCGATCGCCTTGTGCGTGTCCCTTCCGAAAAGGCGATACACCGTCTTGATCCCCGGATTGGTTACTTTGATAGGGTTGTCGCTGATCTTCATCTTGGGCACATCGGTGCCGTCAACGTTCAGATTGGACAATTTGTAAACGCCGCCGAGACTCGGGGTGTTGTTGCTCGTGATCAACTTGGTGCCGACGCCGTAGATATCTATCGCGGCTTGCTGCTGTTTTAAGCTTTCGAGAACATATTCGTCTATATCCGAGCTGGCAAATATTTTGCAATCGGAGTGCCCCGCCTCGTCCATCATACGGCGCGCCTGTTTGCTGAGATACGCCAGATCGCCGCTGTCGAGACGAATACCGATGGGTTTGTAACCCTTGGCTTTGAGATAATCGAATATTTTTATAGCATTGGGAACGCCGCTGCCGAGCGTGTCATATGTGTCTACAAGCAACAAACAGTTGTCGGGATAGGTATCGGCGTACGCCTTGAACGCGTCGTATTCCGTCGGAAAGGACATCACCCAACTGTGCGCGTGCGTCCCCTTGGGCGGCAATCCGAACATCTCCGCGCAAAGAACGTTGCTTGTGGAACTGCAACCGCCTATGACCGCCGCGCGCGCGCCGTATATTGCGGCGTCCGGTCCCTGAGCGCGGCGAAGTCCGAATTCCAACACGCTTGCAGGCGACGCGGCATAACAAACTCTGCGCGCTTTGGTGGCGATAAGCGTCTGATGATTTATAATGTTAAGAAGCGCCGCTTCTATCAATTGCGCCTGACTGATAGGCGCCGTAACTATCAAAAGCGGTTCGTACGGAAACACGACCGTTCCTTCCGGAATAGCGCGGACGCTGCCCGTAAAACGGAAATCTCTCAACGTTTGCAGAAAATCCTCGCCGAACGCCCCCGTGGAACGCAGATAATCGATATCCTCGCAGTCGAAATGCAAATTTTCGAGATATTCCACCGCTTGCTCCAAGCCCGCGGCTATGCAAAAATTGCTTTCTTCAAAAGGACGGAAAAACAAGTCGAAGGTGGCTATCTCGTCCGTTTTGCCCTGACGAAAATAGCCGTACATCATCGTCAATTCGTAAAAATCAGTAAGCAATGTAAGATTACGCATAATTTCGTCTCCGTTAGTATTTGTTTTGAGATCCGTCGTCGGGCCGCTCAACGCCGTCGGTCGATTCGGCTCCGCCTGCGGCGGACTTGACTTTGCGCTTGTTTTTGTCGGGATCTACCCACGGTTTAAGTTTGTCCACGCCGTAATCGCGATACTCTTTGGGCGGAAACACAAACAACAAAAACTTGTTGAGCTTCACTTCGTAACGTGCACCGCATTCGCACTCCGCCTGCACGACGCTGCTGCCCTTGCCGTCGTCTGTGGCGGACGCCTTTGCAAGCGCTTTGAACAGGGGGATATCTTTGCAAACGACAAACGCCGCCGCAGTTGCCGTACAAACTACAAACAGGACAACGCCGTTGGCGATGCCGTCCACTATGCCCCATTTGATAAGACTGAACAATCCGAACCCGACCAAAAGCGCGCTTATCGTCACATAACTTACAAACGCGACGAAATACTGCTCGCGAGGCGTTTGCCAACGCTCCTTGGGAACTGTGCATTTGCGGCAGTCCGGACAATACAATTTGAGTCTGTCCCACAGCGACCACACACCGAGACCGCAGTAAACCGCGCCCACCGTGGCGAAGAAACCGATTATCAACTCAAACTGACCGTATTCCGCCTGTGCGCTTAGTACGAACATCGCTACGCCGACGCCCAATAACACAACGGACAGCGCCATCAATATCCAACGGGACTTGGACATTTCGTCGTAATCGGACTTGAACAACTTCTTGTACAGCGCGTGCAACTCCTTGCGGTAAACGTTGCTTAGCAAGATCAACCCCAAAACAATAGTAAATATGGATACAAGCTGACTTATCTTTATGTTGGTTTGAGTTTCTCCAACGTACAGATACAAGCTGTCGCTACGCAAGCCTTCGATTATCAGACGTACTATGCCGTAATAAATACCGTAAAACGCCGTACACCACCCGAGCCGATATCGCTTGCTGCGGGTAAGCACCAACACGCAAATGAGAAATCCGATCAGAGTACACATCGACTCATAAAAGAATGTCGCTTGATACCAACCGCCGATATTGGGATTGACGTCGCGGAACCAACTGTGGTCGATCCACACCGCGTATCCGTTGAAACGGCTGAACATACCGCTTTGCGCGTGAGGAAGAGCGTCGTATACCTTTGTGATGAGATTGCCGTACGCCTCCTGATTGGCAAAGTTGCCCCAACGCCCGAGACTCTGCGCGATCATTACCCCGGGCAATATGCTGTCCGTCACAATGCGAAAGTCCTGCTTCTTTATCTTGCAAAGTATCCAGGCGGAGATATATCCGAGAATAACGCCGCCGTATATCCCCAAACCGCCGTCGCGGATATCCCATATCGTGGACCAATCCAAAAGACGTCCTTCCCACGGAAATATGTAAACATACAGTCGCGCGCCGATGACGCCGAAAGGAATGAGTACCAAGGCATAGACCGTTATGTCGTACGGATCGTAACCGCGCTTTTTGAAGTACATCGCCGCGACGAGGATCGCCACGCACATGCCCGTCACTATACAGAGAGCGTACACATACACGGGAAAATTGAATATCCATACGGCGGGATTGCCGTTGTCGCCCGGACCGAAGCCGAACTTCATACCGCGCCACTCTACTACCGAAAGAAGATTTGTCAAACCGATACTCCTTTTTACCAAAGGTTTGTCCCCGTCCCTCCGAACCAAGCCGCAAAGCGTACTCGCAAGCAGCCGGTCTGTCGGTAATGAGAACAATAAATATATTTATAGATAATTATAATATCTTTAACTTTGCCTGTCAAACAAAATGCCGATATTGCAAAGAGCTATTTGTTGCGTCGCGATATGAAACAGCCGTTGCAAACTGCAATCGAAAAAGACGATACTACTTGTATGTGCGACATATTTAAGGTTGAATGTCTTGGGAGTTCGGCGTCCTCTCCCTTTTTGTCGCTTTTATTTTTTTTGTTATTTTTGCAATTCGGGTTGTTTTAACAGCCCAAACAACTACAAAGGCGCTTTTACAGTCCGATACAGAAGAAAATATCTATTTTCACGACTTTATAGGACCATTTTTGAGATACTATGTCTAAAATAGTAATGTACGTTTTGTCGAAATCGAGTATGATAAATCAAATTTGCACCGCTTACTTGCGGTATAAACACAAATTCATTGCACAAATAAATACGCCGAAATTTCAAATTCGACGACAAAATTCGCAATAATTTTATTTTTGCGGCGGAGAAAATCCGTGCAATGCAGACTCGAATCGACGGGTAAATTTACTTATCCGTCGGCAAATACAAGACCAACAATGCGACGAAAAATTGCCTTGTTCCCCTACCGCTTCAATCCAATCGCAAACGGACAAAACTATACGCGAATTGACGGGTAAATTTACTTATCCGACGGCAAATACAAGACCAACAACGCGACGAAAAATTGCCTTGTTCCCCTACCGCTTCAATCCAATCGCAAACGGACAAAACTATTTGCACCGAAGTCCGAAACGGTATTTTCGGGAGTACCGCTCTGCCGCAAACAAAAGGCAATGCGCTAAAAAAGGCGAAAAGTTAATACGCAGTCAAAAAGCCTCAGCCGTAAAAGCCGAGGCTTAAAAGCAAAGCGTCATTTATCTGCTGCATAACGTCGGGAGACAGCTCGCCGATTCGTTCTTTTATTCTGCTTTTGTCTATCGTGCGTATCTGTTCCAAAAGCACCACCGAATCCTTGGGCAACGGCGTATGATCGTGGCTCAGTTCGATGTGCGTTGGCAGCTTGGCTTTTGTAAGGCGCGATGTAGTCGCCGCAGCAATCACGGTTGGACTGTACTTATTGCCTACATCGTTTTGCAGTACTACTATCGGACGTATACCGCCCTGCTCGCTTCCGACAACGGGGTTGAGGTCGGCGTAATATATTTCTCCTCGTTTAATCACTTTTCGCGCTCCTTGTGTGTACTCGCGCGCGCTTCCGTCCTGACGATAGGCAGATATCAACCTGCTCTACTGTCAATGTATGTAACCGTTGCAAAAAAAGTGCGCGTTGTATTCAAACTCGAACGCTTTATTTAACGTCGGATCGCAAGGGAACTCGTCAAATCCGCCCTGCCCAAGTGATGGTATCTGCCTGCAAAGATACGCAGATCCATCGCGCAAAGCATAACATCTCGGTCCGCCCGCGTCGACGATAAAAAAGCGCACGCTTGTTTGTAACAAGTATGCGCCGAAATTCGCCTGACTATACCCGCATTGCGTCGATATGCGAACGTCGAAACAGAGTTTTTTTGCCGACGGATCACGAACTCAGCTTTCAGGCGGAACGACATAATCATATATTATATACAAGGCGCCGTTGTCGGGATTGTAACAAGCATAAACGCATTTGTCGCCGACGGCGGGCGTTTCGTTAAATCGGAGCGACGTCTCGTCGTAACACGCAAAATAACCGTATTTGTCAACTTGCACCTGCAACCAGGCGGGCGCGGCGTCTTTAAGACTTTGCGGAAGTTCTTCGAGCCACCGCTCGTCCGAGGCAATTTGCCGCTTGAATTCTTCTCTGTCGCCTTCGCCGACAAGCGCGTTTATCTCGGCAAAATCGCGCTGACTGTCGCACACAACGCTCAATTCGTCGGGAAAGGTCAAGCCCGTCCGCAACTCTATCGCGGAGACGTTTGCGCGAGAATATGTGTCCTCCGTCACCGTGAAAGCGGCAAATCCCGTTTCGCACAAAATAACCGCTGCCAACACGCCCGTCACGAGCAATCTCGTAAAACGCCGACGGTTGCGGCGTTGAAAAAAGGCGCACACGACAACCGCAGCGGGCAACGGCAAGAAGCATAACGCCGCCCACAAATAACGGTTGACTCCCATCAATCCCAACGCGTAACTTTGCCCTTTTAGCAGAGCGATGATAAACGTCGCAAATATAGACAGAAACGACAGCACCGCCAACGTTGCGCTTGCCGCAAACAGCGGTTTGCTGCGTTGCTGCATGACGGCATTTTCAAAGACATTTTCACGGGCGAGGTGAATCGTTGCGATGTCCGCTTCGTAAGTATTGGGAAGTATAAGCGTATCGCGCGAATCGGGCAAACGAAGATAGATAAAAGCCTTGTTTTTGCCGACATAATCGACCGCGGCATTGTCAACCGTGCGGGTCTCCTCCGCTATCAGGTCGTGTACGACGATACCGTTTTCCTCAATGCAGATAGAATACTCCGATTCGCCGCGGCGCTTGATTTGCACAAGCCGAACGATCCACATCACAAGGGGGCAAATAAACGCAAGCGCCGTCAGCACCGAAAAAAAGACAATGGGCAAAAGGGTATTGCGCGAGTCGTTGCTTATACCGCTGACGACGGAATAGACAAGCGCAGCAATAAATATAATAGCCAACGCGGCAAATATACTCAAAGTGTGACGGAATAGTTGCCAATTGGCTTGTTTGAGATCGCTTACCGTCAACTTGTATTTGAGTACGGTTTTTGATTTTTCCTCAGATGCTGTCAAGTTTACCTCCTAAAAAACACGGCTGTTTTGCACAGGTTCGTATCGGTAAATGCCGAATAGTATCGACGACTATCCCGATAGTCGCACCCCTGTTAAACGCAGAAAAATAGAATTATCCGATGTGCAACAAGTTTGTCCCTCGTCCACATTGCATTGCAAGATAATTATATCAATTACGGCGTTATTTGACAATAGTTTCCTCGAAAAACGCGCTTACGGCCTTTGCAGCAAACGTTCCGACAAGTTTTCGGTCAACATATCGCCATTATAGGCAAAAAAACAATCGAAAATATTGATTTTAAGATTACTATGTCACAAATAGTATTATTTATTTTGATATTTTTCGTCATTCTGACGGTTAAAATGCACGGCATCAAATTTTCGATAAACGACAAAACAACGATTTTCTACGCTGTTTTACAGCGAAAAAACAGCGGAATACGACCGTCGTATTCCGCTGCCGCTATTCGTGTAAGTTATGAAAAAAGTAATTCAAATATAATTCGGCAATAGGCAAAAGGCAATTCCGAAAACGCCGTCGAAAGAATCCGCTGCGCCGATTTACCGAATAAAAATCGTCTGCAAAATCGTCCGTAAAGACATCCGATACGCCCGTATCGGCGCCGATTTGCCTATTTCAATTCGTCGAGACGAGCTTGAAGCTGTTCTTTCAGATCCCGATACTTGGCAAGCTTGGCTTTCTCGTTTTCGACGAGTTGCGCAGGCGCTTTGGCAAGGAATCCTTGGTTGCCGAGCTTGCTCTCCGCGCGGCTTATCTCTCCGTTGATATTGTCCAACTCCTTGGAAAGGCGTTCCGCTTCCTTGGCAAAATCCACGAGATCTCCGAGAGGAACTTCGCACGCCGCAGCCGAGCTGACGGCTTTGACAGTCTTTTCGTCGGAAGGCGCAGCTGCGAACACCACTTCTTCGAGATTGCAAAGTTTGACGAGATACATATCGCAGCTTCTGATACGATCGTCTACGGGAGTTACATACAGGCGAATACGCTTGCCCGGCGCGACGTTGTACTCATTGCGAATATTGCGAAGTTTTGTGACGATGTCTTTAAGTTCCTCCACGAGGTTGGCTTCGTCAGCGAAGTTGTAAGCGTCGTTATACTCGGGGAAACGCTCTATCATTATGCTCTCGCCGTGGTCGGGCAAGGATTGATAGATTTCCTCCGTAATGCAGGGGGCAAAGGGATGAAGCAATTTGAGTATCTTATCCAATACATAGCACAGTACCGACAGCGTATCGCGACGCGCGACGTCGTCGGTGCCGTACAAAACGGGCTTGGTCAGCTCGATGTACCAATCGCAGAATTCGCTCCACACAAAGTCGTACAACGCGCCCGCCGCCATACCCAACTCGTACTTTTCGAGCAGGTCGGTAACGTTCCTGACGGTATCGTTGAGTTTTGTCAATATCCACTTGTCCGCAAGATTGAGGCGGCATTGCTCGACGGGAACAAGCGTCTTGCCTTCCGCGTTCATCAACACGAAGCGGCTGGCGTTCCACACCTTGTTCATAAAGTTGCGCGTGCCTTCGATCCTGTCCGTCGAGAAACGGATATCGGAACCGTTGGCGACGCCGTTGATGAGGGCAAAACGCAGCGTATCCGTGCCGTACTTGTCGATAAATTCCACGGGGTCAACGCCGTTGCCTGCGGATTTGCTCATTTTTTGTCCCTTTTCGTCGCGCACTATACCGTGCAGAAGAACGTGACGGAAAGGCACGCTGCCTGTGGCGTACAGCGAACTGAATATCATCCGCGCCACCCAGAAGAATATGATATCGTACCCGCAGGAAAGCACGCTTGTGGGGAAAAATGCTTTGAAATCGTCGCTGTCCTTGTAATAGCCGAGCGTACTGAACGGCCACAAAGCGCTGCTGAACCAGGTGTCAAGTACGTCCTCGTCACGGTGCAGATGAGCGCTTCCGCAATTGGGACAAACTTCCGGATCCGTTTCTTCGCATATCTCCGCGCCGCAATCGTCGCAATACCAGACGGGTATGCGGTGTCCCCACCACAATTGACGGGAAATGCACCAATCCTTGATGTTTTCCATCCAATTGAAATATGTCTTTTCAAAGCGCTCGGGGAAGAATTCTATATCTCCGTCGCGCACAGCCTTGATCGCCGGCTCCGCGAGGGGCTGCATCTTTACGAACCACTGCTTGGATACGATCGGCTCGACGGTGGTATGACAGCGGTAACAACTGCCCACGTTGTGCTTGTGCGGCTCTACCTTCTGCAAGACGCCCATTTCTTTGAGACGCGCCACAATGCGTTTGCGCGCTTCATAACGGTCCAATCCCGCAAATTCGCCCGCGTTCTCGTTCATCGTGCCGTCGTCGTTCATCACGCGTATGACGGGCAGACCGTGCCTCACGCCCACCTCGAAGTCGTTGGGGTCGTGCGCGGGAGTGATCTTGACTACGCCCGTTCCGAAATCCATATCGACATATTCGTCGGCGATGACGGGGATCTCGCGATTGACGAAAGGCACTATCACCGTCTTGCCTATAAGGTGAGTATAACGCGGGTCATTGGGATTGACTGCTACTGCGGTGTCACCCAACATCGTCTCGGGACGGGTGGTCGCAAACGTTACCGTCGTCTTGCCGTCGGGAGTCGTGTATCCGTAATGCCAGAAATAGCCGTCCTGTTCCGAATACTCCACTTCCGCGTCGGATAACGCCGTTTGGCATACGGGACACCAATTGATTATGCGGTTGCCGCGATAGATAAGCCCCTTCTTGTACATCGACACGAATTGCTTGCGTACCGCCTCGCTGCACTTCTCGTCCATTGTAAAGGCAAGGCGGCTCCAATCGCAGCTGCTGCCCAATTTTTTGAGCTGCTCGACGATTCGGTTGCCGTATTGCTCTTTCCACTGCCAGGCGCGTTCGAGAAATTTTTCTCTGCCGAGGTCGCGCTTGTCTATGCCTTCTTTTTTGAGTTGCTCGACGATCTTGACCTCCGTCGCGATACTTGCGTGATCTGTGCCCGGCAACCACAGCGTGTTGAAGCCTTGCATACGCTTGAACCGAACTATCGTGTCCATTATCGCGCTGTCGAGAGCGTGACCGAGGTGAAGCTGCCCCGTAATATTGGGCGGCGGAGAGACAATGGAGAAGTAAGGTCTGCCGACTTCGGCTTTTGGCGTAAAATAGCCTTGCTTCATCCAAAAATCGTAAAGATTGCTTTCAAATGACGTAGGATCGTAGGTTTTTGATAACATATATTTCCTCTTTTTTTTTCGCCCGAATGTTCGTCGGTCCGATCGACTCGGCGCAAACGGGCTTGTATTTTTATTTTGTTTTTGTTCTGCGCCGTCGCGATCCCGACCCTGTCGGGCGCAAAGCGCCGACGAAGGCGAGCGACTGCGGAAGCCGACGACACGTCGGCTTATATTTTTGTGCCTTTCGGCGGGGAGTAGCTTTCCCCGCCATCCCCCGCATGGACTGCAAGCGCCGCGCAGGTCGCCGCTTGCGATGAAATTTGAGTTGTTACCGCTGCACCGCTTGCTCCGCGCGGTTACGCTCACCCAAATTTCCATTGTATGGAACAGCGATTATCAGTTCGTAAACAATTGCGGACGTATACAGTCTATAATAAGATATCGCGCCCGAATGTTCGTCGGTCCGATCGACTCGGCGCAAACGGGCTTGTATTTTTTTTGACTTTCGGCGGGCGGAAACAAAAAAGCCCTCGACAAAGCAAATGCTGTCAAGGGCGATATTATCGCGGTACCACCTCAATTCGACCTGTCCGCAAGACAGATCCTCGTTTATGCCGATAACGAGGCAAGCCGTACATCGCTACTTTCGCCCAATAAGCGCCGTTTCGCGACGTCAACTCGGCGCACTACCGCTTTGTATCCTGCCCTACGGAATTCTCACCGCAGTCCGCTCTCTGAAAAGGCAGTCAGACAAGCCCTTGCGCCTCCAACGTTTTTACAACACAATTGTACCACCGCTCACCGCATTTGGCAAGCGAATAAGCGCAAAAAGACTGCCGCAAAACGTATTGTGTAGCGCGCCCGATATACCGCAACCGCCGCACGGACATAACGCAAACGAACATCGGACAAACCGACGTCGGGCAATATCGACCTTGCTGTCAAACGCAGGATCAGCAAAAGGCAGGATCAGCAAAAGGCAGGTCGATTTCCGAGAGCGGCTTTTCGGAATACTCTATATGTTTTTTTCAAATAATCGAGCAAATTGCAACCAAATTCATCTTGTAAAAAAATGTGCAATCGGGCGATATCGACCTTGCTGTCAAACGTATAATCAGCGCACACGTCAATATCTCTGTAAGCCCGTGTGCGGTCCCGCGCGGAGGAAAGAATCTGTCCTCGGCTGTCTGCGTAACATTTTTCGCAAAAATTCAGTAGTATGCAATATACAACAAACGGAGGAATGAATTTGAAAAAAACAGTAACTATCGCACTTGTGCTGCTGCTTGCGACTGTCTGCGCAATCGGATTTGCCGCCTGCAACGAAAACGAAAATCTGATACGGCTCAACGAAGTAACTCACAGCTTATTCTATACGCCGCAGTATCTGGCAATGGCGCTCGGGTACTTCGAAGAAGAAGGTCTCGAAGTGGAAGTCACCAACGGCAGCGGCGCAGACAAAGTGATGACGGCTCTGCTCACCGATGAAGCCGATATCGGACTTATGGGGTGCGAAGCCAATATATATGTGTATCTGCAAGGCAAAAAGGATTATCCCCGCGTGATCGCACAACTGACCAAACGCGACGGCAGTTTTCTCGTGGCGCGCGACGACATAAAAGACTTCGATTACAGCGGTCTGGAAGGCAAGACGGTCCTTATGGGACGAAGCGGCGGCACTCCCGCTATGATATTGCAATATGTCCTCAACAATAAAGGCTACCGCAACGGCGAAAACATCACTATGGACTACTCGATAGAATTCGGCGTACTCGGTCCCGCATTTACGGGCGGAACGGGAGACTTTGTGCCGCTGTTCGAGCCTGCCGCAAGTCAACTCGTAAAAGAGGGCAATGGCTTCATCGTGTCCTCCATAGGTAAGGACAGCGGCGAAATACCCTACACCTGCTACTCAGTTACGGCGCGGTTTCTGGAAAAACATCCCGACAAAGCGGAAAAATTTCTCCGCGCGGTGTGGAAGGGAACAGGATACGCAATGACCCACTCCGCAGAAGATATCGCGGCGAAAGTATCGCCCTACTTCGAGGATACGGATATGGATCTGCTTACCGCCGCAATAGACAACTACAAGAAAGCCGACGTATGGATGACTACTCCCGTCACCGACAAGAGCGCATTCGAACGCATACAGGATATTATGCAAAACGCGGGAGAACTGCGCGAACGGGTAGGCTATGACACCATAGTAGACAACAGCGTCGCAAGCAAGATAGGCTGAGGCGCTGTCGGAAAATCGTCGCGACGTCAGAGTCGACCGAACAAACGACGGACGCTCAAAAGATAAATCAAAAAGTAAACTCAAACCGCAACAACCGTTTACAAAGGTACAAATGGAATGAAAGTACTTGAACTAAAAGACGTAAGCAAAATATTCTATACAAAAACACAGGAAACCCAAGCGGTCAGCCACCTCTCCTTTGACGTCAACGACGGGGAGTTCGTGGCGATTATCGGTCCGTCGGGCTGCGGCAAGACCACCATTTTGTCCCTCGTGTGCAAACTGCTTGCACCTACGAGCGGTACCGTCACCATATCCGGCGACGACCGCGTCGGCTATATGCTGCAACGCGACCAACTGTTTGAGTGGCGCACTATCGAAAAAAACGTGTACCTCGGCTTGGAAATTATGCGCAAGCTTACACCGGAAAACAAAGCCTACGCCTGCGAACTGCTCAAAAAATACGGTCTGTGGGAATTTCGCAAACACTATCCGAGCGAACTGTCCGGAGGAATGAGGCAAAGAGCGGCGTTGATCCGTACCCTCGCCACCAATCCGGACCTGCTGCTGTTGGACGAACCTTTCTCGGCATTGGACTTTCAGACGCGTCTCGAAGTGTGCGACGACGTGTACGCAATAATCAGAAAGGAACAAAAAACGGCGCTGTTGGTAACGCACGATATATCCGAAGCCATATCTCTGGCGGACAGAATAATCGTGCTGACGCCGCGCCCGGCAACGGTATTGGCAATACACGAGCCGAAATTGGACGCTCCCTCGCCGCTTAAACGGAGAGAAAGCCCCGACTTCTCCAAACAGTTCGAGCTGCTGCACAAATATCTACACGGAGAAAAAATATGAAAAATACTTTTACAAGAGAACATCTGACGTACTTGCGAGGTCTGAGAACGCGAAAGATACTGATACACATTGCGCAAGCGGGCGTCTTGGTGCTGATATTGGGATTCTGGGAGTTGGCGGCACAGCTCGGTTGGATTGACAGCTTCATTACAAGCAGTCCTTCGCGCGTGTGGAAAACCCTCGTCGAATTGATAAGAAACGGCACACTGTGGCACCATATGGGAGTGTCCACGTTGGAAACCTTGGCGGGATTTGCAATAGGGACGGTTCTCGGATACGTCGTCGCCGTCATTCTGTGGTGGAATACGTTTCTGAAAGACGTGTTCGAACCGTACATCGTGGTGCTTAATTCTCTACCGAAAATCGCTCTCGGACCGATAATAATCATCTGGGCAGGCACGGGAAAAGCGTCCATAATCACGATGGCGGTACTGATAAGCGTCGTCATCACAACCATAACCATACTGAACGGATTTCTGGCGACGGACAAAGAGAAGGCGCTTCTGCTTCGCTCGATGGGAGCAAACAGATTGCAGATATTTACGAAATTGGTCGCGCCCGCCAACGTCCCAACGCTGATGGCAACTCTCAAAATAAACGTCGGAATGGCTTGGATAGGATCCATAATGGGCGAATACCTCGTCTCAAAAGAAGGCTTGGGATACCTGCTCGTATACGGCAGTCAGGTGTTCCGACTCGACCTGGTGATGACCTGCACCGTTGTTCTTTGCGCACTTGCGGGCGTTATGTACGCATTGGTTGCATTGCTGGAAAAAATCGTAATAAAACGATATTGACAGTTAAAGAACTTACACGAAGAAACGCTCAAAAACACGTTTTCGAGCGCTTCCGCACCGCCGTACAGAATATTTGACGAATATATAGTTTACCACGCTTCCCTTGAATTAAATCAAGGGAAGTTTTTTGATAAAAATGCGATACAAATCAATATTATGTCTGAAATAGTATATCAAGATTGACAAAATCCAAGCATAATTTGGTCAAATTGATGCGTTTCAAGGACGTTTTGACAACAGACTGCGCCATTCGGGAGTTAATGAAAAACGCACAAAATTCCGACAAAAACAGCTATCCGACGTTGAGCATCGGACGAAATCGGCGGCGCTTACACTATCGCAAGGAGATATTTGTCCGTTATGCGGCAACAGCGCTTTGCATGAAAATGCGCAAAAACGCTTTCAAAAGCGTATAATTTGCCCTTAGGAAAAATGTAATAAAATATGAAAAAAATAATTCGTATATCAGGGGACATCGCCGCCACCGCCGGCTGTTGTATCGGGATAGGATTTCTCAGCGGCAAGGAGGCGCAGATATTCTTCGGCAATACAATCAACGTAATTATATTTGCCTTAACTTACGGGTTGAGCGCCTGCGCTATAAGGGAATTCTGCCGAAGAAAACATTGCGACGGGGTTGCGGCATTGAGCGAGAAGCTGCTGCCGAAACGGGCAAACATAATAAATGCCGCGCTTGCGCTGTGTTCCTTCGTATGCGTAACGACAACGCTTGCCGGCGTGGAAGAATGTCTGTCAACGCTCTTTTCGCCCGCAAAGCTGCCCGTATTCGCTTTCACCGCGGCGGTATGCGCCGCAATTATATGCAGAACAAATATCAAAATTTTCAAGGCGACAAACGTCATATCAATATCGCTTGCAATAGCGTTGCTGTGTGCGCTTACCGTCAAAAGCGGCTCTGTCGGACAAAGCGTAAACGTGCCGCCCTACCGTCCTGCGGCATATGCCCTGTTCGGTATAGCAACGTCATTGGGCGTAACGGCAAAATTGGGCGAACAGTCCTCCGCAAAGGAAAATATCGTATGCTCCGTCCTCTCTGCCCTGCTGCTTGCTGCGTTGATAATATGGACGCTGCCGCTGTGCGATTTCTCAAAGGCGTTGCCCGTCGTATCGGGGATGAGCGGTCCTCTCAAAATATTTGCCGCAATCACGCTGCTGCTTGCAAGCGTGACGGGGCTTGCGGCAAACGCCCTGCCTGTGACGGAATATTTGTCGTCGGTATTGCCCGACACAACGGTGTGTACGATAATGACATTCGGGACGTCGTTGGCGTTGAGCATGTTCGGATTCGACTTTGCGGTAAAATACGGATACGCCGTAATAGCCGCCGTCGGCGCCGCGCTTGTAGCCGTGGCAACAAAAAAGCTCTATGGCAAATGTTGGGGTCAAGGTAAATTATAAAAAAAGTCTGCTTTGCCCCAACATTATGCCATTAGAGCCCCGACCAAACGCAAGTCTGTACGGTTGACAGTGCAACCGACCCCTGACGGGGCGCAAGCGCAGACTTGGTCGGACTATTAAGGAAGCCGAGGACGCCTCGGCTTGCATTATTTGTACTTTCGGCGGGGAGTCGCATGCCCCGCCATCCCCCGCAAGGGCTGCAATCTCGGTACACGCCCGAGATTACAGGCGAAATTTTCGCTTTTTTCGCTACTATGCGCGACACGCGCATCTCCGCGCACTCAAATTCCGCTTTAATACAGAAGTCGGCTTCTGTTTTTAGTTCACTTCCGCACCACGACATTGTTCGCAGAATCAAAAAATTTTGAGGACAAAAAACCAATCAAAGCCTGCGCTTGTAATCCAGATACATCGCGTGGTCGTCCTCGCTGAAATAATTGCTTTCATTGCTCTCGGGAAAGGACTTGTAGGTGACGGCAAGCATCGCGTAAGACAGCTGTCGCTCGTCGATCATATCTACGGAATCCAATTCCAACACATTCTTCAAGTCGGTGTACACGCGCTCCATACGGCGAACATCCACTCTGCGCAATGCGGCGCACAATGCGAACGCGTTGACGAAACGGCGATCGTTGCCGAGGGTCAGTTTGCCGAGGTCCAATGTATAGAAATTGTTGAGCAACGACACAAAGATCTTGTCGCGGCAGCCCAAAAAGATCATCTTGGCAAGCAGACTTCTGCCGAGACTTGCCTCGGGCAGAACCGTACACAAGCTGTCCTTGGCAAACCGTATAAAAGCGTCGGCGCAGTCGTCGAAATTGACTGCGACGAGCATTGTTTCCAACATCGCGGAGTGCTGCAAAAAACCGTCGGCGTCGCCCCTTATGATACAGCCGTAGCAACTCTTCAACAGGCAGTCGATATAGTACATTTCCGCCTTGTCGTACGGGCTGCGGCGTTCCGCCATAACCAATATTCTGTGCGTGGCAAGCGACGTCAATTCGGCGGCGACATCGTACTGTCTGATCACCACGTTGGAGGGCGTCGGGTCGGACAGTTTCAACGTATAGCCGTCGTTGATATAGGACAGCAAAGTTCTGCTCACGCCGTCCCAGGGCGCCGCGCTGAGAAGAGTCAGCACCGCTTCGCGCGCGGTATCCCTCAATCCGCAATTGAAATAAACTCTTGCGCAAAGAGACAATACCGAGCAGCCTATATCGGGAAAGCGCGAATACAACGTATCGGCAAGGGTAAGCGTCGTCTCACCGTAACCGAGACTTACCGAGGCGATCTGCAAGTAAGTGATCAGTTCGCCGTCGGGGATATCGTCGCTGTAAGCGGATATCCGCTTGAAAAGTTTGGTAAGAGCTTCCTTGTCGCCGTTGCAATGATAGAGAACCTCTATCGCCATCCCCATACCGCGGTAGGTAGCCTGCGGATTGTCCGCGAGACGCAGCGCAAATTCCTCGCCTTTGTCCCACATCTGCTGCATATGGCACATCAGCAGTTGCAGTTCCAACGTCAGTCCGTCGTCGGTCTTAAAGGAGAGATACTGCCGCTGCAATTCTCTGCCCTTTGCCATATTGCCCTTGACGTAAGCGTTGATCATTCGTTTGCGCACGCTGTCGATATACTCCACCGATCCAACGTCGAAAAATCGGCTTTGCTTGCTCTCCGGCAATATGACGTCCTGCATCACTTCCGGAAGCGCCTGCACGATTTCGTCGGGAAAATCGTCGTCGTAATCCGTCTCATCATCGCCCCAGGAGTAATCCCCCAGCATATTGTCGTCGGCGGAGATTTTGTTAGGATCGCGCGCGTCGTAAGCGCCTTTGAGATCGTTGCCGAAATAGACGAATATTTCTCCCGAGGCGTCGCCGAGTCGGCGTACGTCGTCTATGCAGTTGTGCGTATCTATATAACGCGCAAGCAACTTGCGGTACAACTCTATCGCATAGCCGTAATCTTCGAGCATGCAGTGACAGCCGATTTGATTGAGCATGCTTTCGTAACCGTCCACCTGCGCAAAAAGGCAAAGAGCGTCGAAGTATTCCTCTTGCTCAGCCTTTTTGAGACCTGCGGAAAATATTGAATTGTCGCAAATTTCTATTTTCATTTGAACAGTTTATCTACCGAATCGCGGTCATACACATACTTTTTGCCGCAGAAATGACAGCAGACTTCTATCTGCCCCATCTCGTCGAGAATATCCGTCGCTTCTTGTTTGCCGAGACTGCGCACGACGCGGTCAATCTTGCGTTTGTTGCAGTTGCATTTGTAACATACCTCCGCGCTCTCGGTAAAGACGGGATCCAATTCGCCGAAAAAACGCGATATGACTTGTTGAGCGGTACTGCCGTCAAATTGATAGCTCATCTCGTCCATAGCGTACATTATCGTCTCCACGCGATCCAACACGTCCGACGGGCAACCGGGCATTATGCGCACCCATACTCCGCCCGCCGAAGTGCAACGTTTGTTGTTAAGTCCCACGCCGAGCGTTACGCCGCAAGGCTGCTGTTCGCTCTCCGCAAAATAATAGGCGAAGTCCTGAGCTATCTCGCCGCTGACAAGTTTGGACGTCCCGACGTACGGTTGTTTGAGTCCGATATCCTTGATAACGGTGAGCGTTCCGTCGCGCCCCACCGCGCCTCCGACGTCGAGATGACCGTCCGACTTGACTACCGTCTCCGCAACGGGGTTGATGATCTCCCCCTTGACGTGTCCGTCGCCGTCCGCGCATACGGTGATCCTGCCGAGAGGTCCGTTGCCGTCAACTATCACCGTGAGGTAATCCTCTTTGTTCTTGAATTCCTTTCCCATCAGCGCCGCCATAGTGAGCGTTCTGCCCATTGCGGCTGCCGCCACGGGAGACAAATTGTGTATTTTTATCGCTTTGTTGACTATATCTTTGCTTTCGATAGCGGATATTATCACGGAATTTGCCACTATCGCTTTGGTAAGTACAGACATATATTTTTTACCTCTTTGTCGCGTAAAAAGTAAGGCGGACGCTGTCCGACCGCAGTTCTTTGCCGTAGCAATCGCTGACTTCGCGCAGGTCGAACCCGCTCGTGTCCAGCGCGTCGGCAAGCCGCTCCGTCGTATGAGCGTACTGAACGTGCCTTTCGTCATATCGGCGATAGCCGTCGCCTTCACGAACAAACAGCGTCAGATCCATCCTGACGCTATCGTGTGCAAAACGGTTGGTCCATAGCAACGTCTCGTCCTCGCCGTCCCAATAGAAAACTTTGTCGCCGATAATTTCGCGCAGCTTGTAGGGAGAGGAAACGTCAAATACGAACGGCGCGCCGCATTTGAGATTTGCCGCGACCTTGGCAAAAAAAGCGACAAGTTCCTCGGGGTGGATATAGTTGACTCCGTCGTTGACGCACACCGCCATATCCGTAGGATGAGTCAGAGCCAACTTGCGCATATCCTGTTGAACAAATACCGCCCGACACTTGGAGCGGGCGACATTGAGCATATCGCCGCTTACGTCTATACCCGTCATACGCAGCCCCGCCTGAACGAGCAATCTTGTCATCTTGCCCGTTCCGCAGGCTAAATCCGCCGCTTCCGCCGCTCCGCAAGAAGAGGCTATTTTCAACAGATATTGCGCCCAAGCGCCGTAATCGCAGTCGTCCGCAGAGAACTTGTCGTAATACTTTGCAAGTATCGAATAGGGTTCCATCGCTTATTCTCTTACTTCGCCGTCCGACGTATCGGATACATCTTTCGCAGAGTCTTCGTCCGAAAGGGCGACATCGGCTTCGTCGTATTCTTCCGTCGACTCAGGTTCTTCTACGTCTCTATCGACGTCTTTGTCCGATTGCTTGATACGCTTGGTCGGGGCTTTCGCCGCCCGAGCTTCCGCCACTTCCTGAGCGACCTTCTTACGCTTCTTTACCTCCACGGGGTGGAAAAGCGCAAACGTCTTCATCATATGCGTTTGCCACACAAGCGGAAAATACAGACCGCCGAACATAAGCATCAGAATGAGGAATATCTGCTGCAACAGGCTGTTGCTGAACAGGAAGTACAGCGCAATGGGAATAAGCGCCGCAAGCAAGTGAATGAGATTGGGCAAAATGTTGAGCCACAGCAGACGCCAGGCGTCGTCCAGATTCTCGTACGGGGTCTGCTTGTATGTGACAGTGACCGAACAAAGTATCAGCAAGTACATCGTCACAAACAGGGCGACAATCCCGAGCAATACCGTAAGCACAATCGCAAGCCAGAGCAATCCGACTATCTGACTGAGATAAACGAACAGCTCGTAAATGCCGAATATCATCGATGCTATGACCGCGGTGGACGCAAAAGCATAAAGGATATTTGCCTTGATGCCCTTCCACATACTCTTGAAAACGCCTACGGCGGACAACTTGCCCGTCCAGAACGCGTCGCGAATGACGGCAAAACCGCCGGAGAATACCAACGTTACCAACAAAGACGCCGCGATCATATACACGCCCGTCATCGTGTTGGTGTTGCGTATCTGCGCCGCGAGATAATCGTTTACGTCGGCAAACTCTCCCGAGCCGCCGAACCAGGCGCCCGTGCCGAATCCGAAACCGTTGTACAAGGGCAAGGTGTTGCTTATCCCCGTGAGCTTGATACTGCCCAACATCATCATTATGAAGATGGGCACCAAGCACAATATCATCAGGAAATTGAACCCGAACATACGCCATATGTTCTCGCGGTAAATTACCTTGAAGAACTTCCAGGTGGACAGTCGGTTGAGACGCTTGGTGACGTGCGAATTGCGCTCGTTTGCCAATCTGATCTTGTTGTAATCCATATATTACCGTTCCTTTCAGGCGGAGCTGCCGAACTCGCATATCCGCCTGTTGATTATATACTTTTTTAGTATATCAAAAATAAAGAGATTTTTCAACTAAATTTATCATATCAAAAAAAACCGACGGTTTTCCTCTTTTTTCGTCAAGCTTTTTTGCCGCGCAACATATTGTAATGACAAAGGAGATTTATGTACCATATCGCCATTGTGGGCGCGACAGGACTGGTAGGACGGAAACTTACCGATATTCTGGACAATATGCCCAACGTTCGGCTGAAATTGTTCGCAAACGAATCGGCAGGGTCCGTTGTCCAATTGAGAAACCGCACCGCCGTCGTGGAAAGCTGCGAAAATCTGCCCTCCGTCAAAGCGGACTGCGCTATGTTTATGGCAACGGACGAGGTCGCGGCAAAGTACGCGCCGAAACTTATCCGACGAGGCATAACCTGCATAGACAACAGTCGCTATTTCCGACTGCGTCGGGACGTGCCTCTCGTGGTGCCGTCGGTAAACGGAGATACCGTGCGCGGAAAGACGCTGATAGCCAACCCCAACTGTTCCACCATCCAAACCGTGATACCGATAAACGCCCTTAAAGATCTTGGACCCGTAAGAATGCTTGCTGTTACATATCAATCGGTGAGCGGCGCGGGCAAGGACGCGTTGACCGACCTCGAAGAAAGGCGTTGCTACGGCGCGCTGAAAGCATTTCGCCATCCGATATACGACAACGTTATCCCTATGATCGGGCAATTGCGCGGCGACGGCTTCACTACCGAAGAACGCAAACTGACGGACGAAAGCAGAAAAATACTGTCCCTGCCCCGCCTCAAAGTGAACGCCTTCTGCGCAAGGGTGCCCGTCTCCGTATGCCACGGCGTATTCGTCAATCTTCAACTGAAAAGCAAAATAAATATCGCGGAAATACGCGACAGGTTCAAGAACACGCCAAACGTACTGCTGCTCGACGACGCCGAATGCGGTCTGTATCCCATGCCGCTGACGCTGAAAGGCACCAAATACGTCGGCGTGGGACGCGTCACCAAGGACCCGACGTACAACGCAGTCAATTTCTTCTGCGTGGCGGACAATCTGCTGAGAGGCGCCGCCTACAACGCGTACGAAATATTGCTATGTAAATTTCGGGAGTGGGAAAAATGCTTATAACCGCCCTTGCGACGCCCTTCAAAGAGGGAAAAATCGACAGTCGCAGCTATGAAAAATTGATATCCCGTCAGAAAAATTCGGTGGACGGATTGCTTGCGGTCGGCACAACTGCGGAAGCGCTTCTGCTTGACGACTGCGAAAAAAAATTGCTTATAACCCTTGCCAAAGGGGTCGCGCCGCAATTGCCGCTGTGGGTCGGAGTGGAAAACGCCGATACGAAAAAGGCGACAAAGGACGCCGTTACCGCGGAAAAACTCGGCGCAAACGGCATATTGCTTGCTCCGCCCGCATTTGTAAAATGCACGCCCAAAGGGTACCTGCTGCACGTAAAGCAGGTCGCCGAGGCGGTCGATATCCCCGTAATGCTGTACAACGCGCCCTCTCGCTGCGGATATGTTCTGGACAGGCGCATTGTGGAAAAGCTGTCGGAATCGGGACGATATATGCTTAAAGACGCGGGCGGCAATCTGCAATTTACCGAGGCGCTGTCCGCAAAAATGACCGTGCTGTGCGGCAACGACGGATTGCTGTCGGAAATGCTTGCGCGGGGCGCAAAAGGAAGCGTATCCGTGGTATCCAACGTCGCGCCCGAACTGACTCGGAAAATAATACGTGGCGCCTCCGAAGAGGACAGCGCGCTGTTCGGATTGCTCGCCAAGCTTACGATGTTGGAAGTAAACCCCGTCGCCGTCAAATATATGTTGTACAAAAAGGGTATCTTCGACGCCTACGATGTGCGCCTTCCGCTTACAAAAGCCTGCGGGGCGACGAGAAAACAAATAGACGCAATCGATTGGGAGAAAATACAATGACGATAGCGGTATTCGGCTCCGACGGACGGGTGGGCAGCAAGGTGGCGGCGATCGCCGAGGCGCGCGGTCATATCGTACTGCCCGTGGAAAAGGGACAAGCGCCGCTGTTCGACAAACAAAACGCCGACGTCGTAATAGATTTCTCGACGGCGGACGCAACCGACGAAGTGTGTTCCTTCTGCCGCTCCCACCGCTGTCCTCTGGTTACGGGCGTTACGGGCAGGAACGAGACGCAACAACGGGCGATAGACGAGCTGTCGCAGCAATTGCCCGTCGCGGCAAAAAGCAACTTCGCCGCGGGGATAAACGCTCTGCGCGCCGTTGTGGAAACGTTGAGCAGACAGCTTGCGGATTGGGACTGCGAGATCGTGGAAATACACAGAAAAGGAAAAATCGATTCTCCGAGCGGCACGGCGAAGATGCTTGCGGCAACTGCCGCCAAACGAAAGAGTTTTAAGGGCGTAACGATACATTCTCTGCGCTGCGGAAGCAATTTCGGCTGTCACAGCGTGATATTCGCCACACAAGGAGAAAGCCTGACGCTGACGCATCAGGCGGAAAATACCGACATATTTGCCAAAGGCGCCGTGCAAACGGCGGAACGTTTAGCCGTTGAATTTGCGAAGAATATCCCCGACGGCAATAGGATAGGGACAGTTGATTTCGAGTAGCTGCTTTACTCTGTTGCAAACGGAAACGTCGTTGCCGAGAACGTCGCGAGCATATTGCACGGTAAAACTCTTGCCGCAAGCCTCGCCGAGGGACAATATTTCCAACTCGTCGCCCACGGCGAATTTGTTGCGCTGTTCAATGAGGACGCCGTCATCGCGCACCTCTTTCACGACGGCGATAAATTTGTATTCCTCTGTGGCTTTGCTGCTGTCATAGTACTGTCGGGACATATCCTCGTCGAAATAAAATCCCGTTGTGTAATCGCGATGAGAGGCTTTGTTGAGTTCGCGCTGCAATATCCCGTTCAATTCGGGAGTGAACTTGCCTTCATATATCGCGTCGAGCGCGCGACGATATGCGGCGGTCACCGTACCGACGTAAAATGCCGATTTCATTCTGCCCTCGATCTTGAAACTTACCACGCCGGCGTCGAGAAGCTCGGCAAGATGCGAAAGCATATTCATATCCTTGGAGTTGAATATGTAACTGCCCCGACTGTCCTCGTATACGGGCAGCCAATCATCGCGGCTTACCTCGCGGACCTGCCACTCCCACCGACACGCCTGAACGCACTCGCCGCGATTGCTGTCGCGATTGCTGAGGTAATTGGACATAAGACATCTTCCGCTGTAACTTACGCACATTGCGCCGTGAACAAATGCTTCCAACTGAACGTCGGGACAAAAATCGGCGATCTCGCGAATGGCTCGGAGAGGTACTTCGCGAGCAAGCACTACGCGCTCCGCGCCGAGTTGCTTCCAATGACGGACGGCATACTTGTTGGTGGTATTTGCCTGCGTGGATATGTGTATAGGCAATTTGCTGTGCGCCTTGACGAAATCCAATACGCCGACGTCGGTTACAAGCACCGCGTCCGCACGGGCTTCTTCCAATATCGCGAGATAATCGCCGAGTTGGTCGAAATCCGCATTGCTTGCAAAAATATTCAGTGTGACGTAAGCCTTTGCGTTCGCCTCGTGCGCGATACGGACGGCTTCGGCGATCTCTTCGTCCCCGAAGTTATCGGCAAAGGCGCGAAGCCCGAATTTCTTACCGGCAAGATACACCGCGTCCGCGCCGAAATGCAAAGCCGTAATCAGCTTTTCAAGATTGCCTGCCGGCGCCAACAACTCCGCTTTGGGGCGTTTTTTCTCTGTTTTTATGCTTTTTTCAAATAATATGTCTGACATAGTATTCTGTAATTGTACGATTTTCGCACAACTTAACTTATTTTTGTGGACACGGTTACGCCGTCGCCTACACGGTGAAGCGTTGTGCGATAGCGTTTATCTGCGGTAATATCGTCCAGAAAAGCCCGCATATTGCGCGCTACGGTTATATGCTTGTGGCGTTTGTCGTCGGGTATATGCTCCACCAATCCCTTGTACAGAACGTTGTCGCAAACAAGCGTGCCCCCTACCGTCAACAGTTCCGTAAGATAAGGGAAGAACGTCTCGTACTGCCCCTTGGGTCCATCCATAAAAATAAAATCGTATTTGCCCGTGAGCAACGGAACTATCTCCCTCGCGTCGCCGACGAATATATTGACACGACCGTCCAATCCGAACTCGGCGAAGTTGGCTCTCGCTCTGTTCGCCGCCTGCTCGGACAGTTCTATCGTATTGAGAGTTGCCTCGGAAGCGGCGGACAGCATAACTATACCGCTGTACCCTATCGCCGTGCCTATTTCGAGTATACGCTCGGGCTGACGTTCGGCGACGGTATCGTACAGCAATTGTTTTGTCGCGTCCGACATAACGGGGATATAACGCTCGCGGGCGTATTTTTTCAGTTCTTCGAGAGTGGACATTTTTTGTGTGTGACGCGCCCCAAAACAGGAAGCGCGAACAAAGACAATCATTGAATTGCGGCAAACCTCTGCGGACTCAAACGCAGCTTTTTACGGCGAGCGCCGAGTCTGCTCGTACGGCAAAGGCTGTTTTCGGAAACGAGCCAAGTTCGCGACGATATCGACCGATATGCCGTTACAATTCTATGACGATAGGCAATACTATGGGGTTGCGTTTCAACGTCACCCGGAAATAATGCCTTACGATACGTTGCACGACCGATTTGACGTTGGCGACGCCGTTGTAATTCTGAATGTTCATCCTGACCACTTCGGCTTTGATCTGTCCCGTAAGCTCGGCGATGATGGACGTGGCTCCGTCCTCCTCGAAGAAACAGCCGCGGCTGACTATCTTCGGCTCGGCGGCAAGTTTGCCGTGGCTGACGCACAGTACGCAAACCAATATGCCGTCCTCGGCGAGGGAAAGTCTATCCTTCAACACGGCGTTGCCCACATCGCCCACGCCCAATCCGTCCACCATTACGCTGCCGCTTACGACGCGTCCGGACAGGCGGAATGTAGAGCCGTCAAGTTCTACCACGTCGCCGATATCCGGTATGATGATGTTGCTCTTCTTGTGTTTGAGGTTGCCTACCAACATTGCGTGTTGTTTGAGATGACGGTATTCGCCGTGAATGGGGATAAAGTACTTGGGCTTTACAAGCGAATATATCAATTTGAGTTCTTCCTGGCAGGCGTGTCCCGATACATGTACGGCGCCGAGAGCGGAATATACCACATTTGCGCCCAGACGGTACAGCTTGTTGACAACGTTGTAGACGTCCCGCTCGTTGCCCGGTATGGGATTGGCAGAGATGACGATAGTATCGTTGGCGCCAATCTGCACCTTGTTGAATTCGCCGCTTGCCATACGCGTAAGCGACGACATCGGTTCTCCTTGACTGCCCGTCGAAAGTATCACCAACTTGCCGTCCTCCACCTCGTTGACGTCGTCGATATCGACGAACATATTTTTATCTATGGTAAGCGCGCCTACCCGCGCCGCCGTCTCGACGTACTTGTTCATCGATTTGCCCGAGAGGGCTATCTTGCGGCGGTAAGTCTTGGCAAGCTCTATTATCATTCCGAGGCGATCCACGTTTGAGGCGAACGTCGCTATTATCAGTCGGCGTCCCTTAGCCTCGCGGAAAATCTGGTTGATGGTCTCCTGCACTACCGATTCGCTCATAGTGTAGCCGGGCTTCTCCACGTTGGTGGATTCGCTCATCAGCAGCAGTACGCCCTGCTTGCCTATCTCCGCAATGCGGTTGAGATTCATTATCTCGTTGCCGAGCGGCGTGTAGTCCACCTTGAAGTCGCCCGTATGCAGCACGGTGCCGACGGGCGTGCGCAGACATATCGCCATACTGCCCGCAACGGAATGTGAAACGTGTACGAACTCCGCCGTGAATGCGCCGAGAGAAACGACGCTGCGGTCGGATACGGGGACGAAATTCACCTTGTCCGTCATATTGTGTTCCACTATCTTGTTCTCCGCAAGAGCAAGCGTAAGACGGGTGCCGTATACGTCCAACTTGCATCCGATCTTCTCCAAAATGAAGGGCAAAGCTCCGATGTGGTCCTCGTGACCGTGCGTAAGCAAGATGCCCTTGATACGGTCGCGGTTCTCGTATAAATAGGTGACGTCGGGTATCACCACGTCCACGCCCGGCATATCCGACCCGGGAAAAGACATCCCTGCGTCTATCACCACTATGCTGTCGCCGTATTCGAAGGCGGTCATATTCTTGCCGATCTCTCCGACGCCGCCCAAAAATATCACTTTGAGCTTGCCGCGCGGTTTGCCGTACTCCTTGGCCGACGGACGTCTTTCTTTGGAAGGATTGCGAAAATTGTTTGCCGCGGGCTTACCGTTCTTCGAGCGCGGCTTGGATTGCCGTTTTGCCGAGGAAGGTCTGTCCGTACGCGGCGTTGAAGCGCCTTTTTTTCCGACAGGCGCGTTTATTTGTTTGGATTTCATTGTATACCTCTTATCGCGGGCAATGCCCGCTGCCTTATTATCTTTTTTGTTAAATTGTTGCCTCAATAAGAGCAAAAAACTCGTTTTTGAGCGCAAAAAGCGACAAGGAACCAACATTCCACGTCGCCCATGATAAATTGTCGATAAACGCTATCTCGCTCGTTTCGCCGTAGAAGCGTGCTTGCGATTGTAGCGATCTGTCCCCTCTATCTCTACCCGCTTGTAGAAGAACGGACGGTTGTCAAAACGGAAATACTCTACCATATTGACGCATTTGAGATAGAAGAACAATATGAAGTCGGGAACCGTCGAGAGGGCAGTTTTGAGAATGGCATTATCTATAAAAATAACGGACAGTACGCTTATCGCCAACATAAGACATACTATTATCAACGTCTTCCAGAATACATGCCAGAATCTCTGAGGCGCGCGCGCAAGTCCCCGCTTGAAAGCGATGCGGACGGATCCCTCGCTGCATACCACCGACGGCAGCGTGTAGGCAAAGAAAGTCTGTCTCATCACATAGAACAGCACGCCCAATATCACGACGGGAATGATCGTCCACCAACTGAAAGCCAACAGGAACAGCAGATAAAAGCCGATACAGCCGCTGACTATCAATATGTCCATCGGCAAAGCAAACGCCGTCTGCAACAAAGCGAATTTCCAGGTTGCACCCTGCTTCTTGATGACGAACCAAGTGAAAGGACGCTCGGCATTGCTCGTCATAAATTCTTCCAACTGACACGCCGCAGCGACGTCCGTCAATGAGACGAACAGGCGGTACACCACGAAGATAACGCAAAGAAGCACATAACTCATCGTCACTCCGCCGAAAGGCAATCGCAACGACGATATGGAATTGCGCAGATCGGCGATCAATGCGCTGAGACGGGAGGCAAATCCCTCGTTGTCGAATTCGCCCGCGACTATCTCGTTGATCGTGTCGGACAAGAGGTCGGCGACGTTGTTGTCTTTAAGCACCTTGGCAATATCGTCCACGAGATCGCCGAATATCAGATAGCCGAGCGCAACGATGAGCGCCAACAGCAGCGCTTGATACACAAGAGATTTGAGCAATACTTTCCAATTGTGGGAAGCAAGAACAAGCGGTTTTATCATAGATGCCTCCTCAACCGAACATTATCGCGCCGATATCCCGACGCTCTCCGCCTACGTCGTCATAGTACTGCTTGTAAGCAAGACACGGAATGTATGTTACCGCAAACATAAACGTCACCGCATAAACCAACGCGTCCAGCGAATAGGGTTGAAGCACATACGCCGTCCCCAATACCGCCGCGCGCAACGCAGGATACAGCAGCGCAAATCCCCAAGAAATTCTTTTCTTGGGAAACATCAGACGCGCCGAATAGGACATCGCCCTGTTGAAGCGGTAATTCTCGCTGTACTTCAACGGGAAAGTGATGATGAGTATGCCGAACAAATAGCCGATAAGCACCCTCAACGCCAACGTCAGACCCAACGCAATAGCCGCGATCGCCGTCGCGTTGCCGACAAAACGTATCAGACAGGATATTCCGACAGCGACAAGCGTCCCCACCTCCACCGACATAACGGCGCATACGACGTACAGAAACATATAGGGATATATCCCGAATGCGCGCCTCATGGGCAGGGCGGGCATCTGTCCCGTACGCATATGCCTGTCGATCTTGACGACCAGAATCGCCGAGGCAAAAGCGAGTATCAACACGGATATTACGAAAATCCACCAATATCTACCGTAACGCAACAACGTCAGACCGTCGAGCAATCGCGTCGTGTAGTTGTCCATCGTAAACTCTCCGCGGAACAACGTTACAAAAAGCTCCGCTTCCATAGCGGGCTTGTACATATAAGCCGCAAAAGCCATTATCAGCGCAGTCGGTATGGAGACGTACGCCAATCTGAAAAAATTGCGAAACATATAGGCGGCGGAAGATTTACTTTGATATTTCATTTTGTACCTTATGGTAGTAAACTTTATCTAAGTATACAATAAATCACGTTATTTTTCAACTGTTTGCGCGTACAAATTGCCTTTTTGAAAAACGACAAAAAAGCTGTCGCGCGTAATCTGCGACAGCCGTAATGTTTTGCCCCGTCAAGCCGATAACGCGAACGGACGTCTCGGCGCGATGAGGCGAAAATAAAAGATATAAACGTTTCCATTCAGTCGGGCGGCAGCACGGTGTTGATCCAATTGACGAACGCGCTGTAATAATTGCCCAGACTGCTCTTGAAAAAGGAGTCAAAGCTGATGATCGCGTTGCCCTCGGAACGCGTTAGCGCGGCGCAACCGTCGGTACAGACGGCGTACTTCTCCTTCTCTATCAGATCGCGATAACCGACCTCACCCAATTCGGCGTAGATCTTGGCGTTTTGCAAAGCCTTGTTTTGTTGGGCGCGGAACGCCGCTTCGTACGCCTTGGCTTTGGAATATTGATAACGCTGTTCTTTTTCTTCCAGACTGTTGTTGTACTTCTCTATCGCAAGACGCTCCTTCTCCTCGCTATCGGCAAGCTTTTGCAGTTTTTCGCCTATACGCGCGGTTCGTTCCTCTTCGAGAAGCGCAACTGATTCGTTATACAAGGCTTCCGCGTCGGCTTCCTTACGAGCAAGCAATTCGTTCTCGGCGCTGCTTTCGGACAAAATGGACATCATGTTCTCGTTGTATCGCTTGTTGGCTTCGGCATTGTACCTGTTGGCGACATTGGAGAAGTACAGACCGTTGTCTATCACCTTGCGCTCTATCGACGCTTTCTCGTTGTTGAAATCGGCAAGGGCGGCGCGGCTTTTTGCTTCCGTCCGAGAGTTGAGCTGCGACTTTTGCAGACTTATGCTCTTGATCGAAGAGGAATAGCTCCGTTCTACGCTGCGCTGTTTGGAAAGCATAACGACGGCGACGGCTTGCTCGGCTATTTCGTTGAGTTGCTCGGGAGTTTTCGGTTCGAATACGAGCTTGACCAGATTGAGACTGTCCGGCATATCGAGGTGCGGCTCCACCGCGATGAGACTGTACTTGTCGTCCACGATCTGACAACGCCGCATAAGCTCGTCGTGCAGCGCCAACAACTCGCGCATACGTTCTACGCTTATCGCCATAACGACACCTCGCGAATCGCGTGCGCGTCAAGTCGGACAAGCCCGATATCCATTCCGTTCTCCGTCCGCACCTCCACGGCGAACTCTTTGCCGTGACCGACTATACGCCGTGTTTGCGTGCGGTCGGAACCGTAAAAAGCATACTGACGCCTTACGCCGTCGCTCTCGACGAATACGTCCGCGTTGCAACGCGCAAGGAGGGATAATGAATGAAGAAATTTCATTTTTTTCGACCCCATATCGATATTTTGCTTTCGCAAGACGCTGACTCCTTCGCCGCTGACGAAGCGGAAAAGTTTGCCTTCCCGCACGGCGAACAGGTCGCTGCCTCTGCCGTACAGCGCGTCGAAACCCGTGTGCAACACTCCGCAGACCCTCTGCGAGTCCACGTCCAGAAGCAACGTAATATCGTTGGCAGTTCCGTCGCCGTCGAGACTTTTGCAAGATACGAGATACTTACCCTCCGATTGACACGCGACGGCGCCGTCAAAGCGCACAAAGCCGTCGAGGGAGGAAAATATCCTGCTTACGCCGTCCGACTGCAATTTGTAAAGTCCTTGCTGCGAGGCAAAAACTATCTTCTTGCCGAGATTGACCGCGCTGCCGCGCTGAACCTTGCCGACATTGCTTGCGACGGGATGAAAGCTCATGTCCGTTTCCGCCGCTCTCGGGCGGAAGGCGTAACACTCTTCGCCAAGGGCATACGCCACTTCGCCGATAGCTTCCACCGTCTGACACGCGTAGAATGGATTGACGGTTACGGAATTGCTCCAATCGTCCGTCTTGCCGGCGGGCGCGACGGAAATGCTCGTTCCCGCGGCGCCGATTATGCGGGAGCCTGCGACGGTCATACTGTTGTAACCCGTCACCCACAGCTCTGTCGCCTTGCCGTTGGCGATACGGTGAGTACCCGCATTGACGCCGGAGAAAATCATTTTCCTGTCGTAGTACAGCCAACTGCAATCGGCAAGTTTGCAGGACAAAACGCAGCTCCATTCGTCGCCGCCGAGCATATACAGCCCGTCGTCAGCCGCAACGTACAGTTTGCCGTCATTGTAAAACAGCACCTTGACAGCGTTGTGAGGAAAATCCATCTGTCGGAACTGCCCATACGAGGTAATTCTGCCGTCGACGGCTCTGCGCACGTTGTCGCACTCCGTCCAACAATCGTCGAAACGGATACTTACCGACGCGCGCATATTGCTTGCGTGCATAGCGCGCATACCCTTGCGGTAGAACATCACCACCACCTCCTTGCGGGCATACGCATAGACGCAGTCTTGCCGCACGCCGCTTGAAGCGCGTCCTTGTAGCGATCGTCCCACTCCTTTGCCGTCGCCCAATCGCCCAACGACGAAAGATATTCGCGCACGACGCCGTAAGCGACGACGCGTTCGCCGATATACGGGGCGGGCATGACCACCTCCCCGTCCCAGGCGACTTCCTGCGGCAATCGGGCGTAGCGAAGATTGAAATCGCCGTCACGGGTCACTGCAAGCGCGTTGTCACTGTAACGGAACGGGACGTCGTTTCCCTCGCCGTCTACCAGGGACAACACCTTGTGCAGACGCAACGCTGATATGTCTATCACGCCGTCGCAACTGTGTACCGCTGTACTGCGAATCGCCGTGCCGTAATCGCGGTACAGTTCTTCGTAGACGCATTCGAAGCACGTAAGCAACTTGTTTACTTCGCCGTCGTCCACTTTATTTGTCTGTTCAAAGTAACCTGACGGCAAGTCCAGACAAAGCAACTCGCCGCATATCTGTATCAATTTGCGTAGTTTCATCTGATCTCCTTTATCGCCGCGACGCAGTCTGCAAGCCGTCGGGCGGAATCCCGTTCGATCTCGGCGTTGCAGCGCTCCGTTTCGCGGAATATTTCTTCGGCGCGCTCCACTCGGGTGGAACGGGCGTACTCCACCGCGCGGGCGTCGAGTTCGTCAAACGGCAAGATAAATTGCAGACTGCACCTTGCCGCACTGTACACCTCATACCGTCCCTTGTCGGCGTTGTAATAAAGCCGATAGTCGCCGTCCACCGAGGCAAGGCGCCATGCGATATCATACAAATCGTTTGTTATGGGTATCAACGACATAGTGTCTCCTCTGATCGAGCAAGACGGTACTTCCCGTCTTATACGGTCAACGCGTCTGTGCGAAGTCCGTCTTGCTCTTAAAGGTAAATTTACGCTTCCGTTATGCCGTCGATCATCGCCTGACCGATGGGTCTGTCGCAGATGAGGTCGGCATACTTGACAAGCGTCGCCGTGTAAACGGGCTTATTGGGGACTTGCTTGATGATGCGACCGTCGTCGCCCTCCAACCAACGCCAATCGCACAGCTGATGCAGGTGGAAGTCGTTGCTGTTGAGTATGTACATCGTCCCCGCGGGTACGAAACGATCGGACACGATAGGGATGCCGTTGTAACTTATCGCCTTGTATCCGCCTTGAAGATTCATCACGTCGATATTGGTACGGTTTGTGATGAGATAATCCTGATATGCGCGCTTGACGCCGCCCGAACAAACTATGAAGTCCGCAACGGAACCGGCGATCTCTTCCAGCGAGTCGATAGCTCTCTGAATGGTTACGTCGTCCACCTTGGCGGAAGTTTTCTTGTAGGGCGTGAGCCACTTGTTGGACGCGCGTGTCAAGCCGTACAGCTTCTCGGTGTCGCCGAAGATGGCGCCGAGACCGGTGATCTCCTTGTTGTAGCTGCCCTGCACGGTAAGGAAATCATCCTCAGACACGGTACCCGTAAGGGCGGCGCCGCTCAACGTCGCTTTCTTGCCGTCGCGGTCGATATCAACAATGCGGCGCGCGGTGACGACGGGCGTCTTGCCGCTGTTGCCGATCACATCCACCACCATACCTTCCATAATGTTGTTGACGGAGTCCAGCGTAAGCACGTTGCCGCTTACCGCGGCCACTTTGCACAACGTTCCGCTGCCGTCGCCGTACAGCATACGTCCGAAATTGAACTTGCTGGCTCGGATAAGCCCTTCCATCTCCGCCTGCAACAGGTTGACGAATGCGCCGCTGTTGTCGTTGCTTGCGCGGATAGCCTTGTCGGATATTTCTATCGTGCCGTAAAGGTTTTTGAGCGTAAGCACAAACTGCGCATAGTTGTTGCCTGCGGCGGAGGGCAGTTCTCCTTCCTCGGTGCCGGCGCCGATACCGCCGTTGATGCCGAAGGGTGCCAGCTTGCGTATTTCCTTACCCCATACGTCGCTCGAAGTCTGTTCGATACGCGCAAGAAGAGGGTTGACCGCCGTGTTGAGTTGCTCGGCGACCACGCCGAGATAGAGTGTTTTGAGCGCGTTGTCGGCGCTTGTGAGTGTTACCATTGTTCTTTTCTCCTAATTAAAATATTTTTTTGCCAATTCCGACGCTTCTTTGAGTGTCTTGGGACGGTTTGGCATAGCCGCCGAGACATTGCCGCCGCCCGTCATTATACGGGGCGGTACGGACGTCGCATAGGGACGGTCCTCGACAGATACGTCGGTAGACTGTCGAGAAGGGACTGCCGTCGCGTCATTTGCAACTGACGAAGCAACGCCGTTTGCCGTTATTTCCTCCTGCGGTGACGCCGAAGTCGCGACTTCGTCGCTTGTACCGCACGGTTGCGAAGTTTGTTCCGATACCGATTTTTCCAATTGCGCAAGTTGTTGACATTTCTGCGTAAAACTCTTCTCCAATTCGTTGTATCCTTTAAGAAGTTCCTCGGCAGAATCGAATTTTCCGTACTTTTCCAATTTTTTCTCTCCTTATAAAGTTGATTTTTCGGCGGCGGACGGCTCTGCCGAAGAAATTTCCCGGCGGCTACCCGACGCGTTGTCGATAAACCGTCTGTGAGCGGCGATATGCGACAGCAATTTGTCCCGATATGCCCTGTCTACGCTGTCGATATCCGCGCCTATCACATGGCGGGTATGCTCTTCTATGTGCAGCGCGTGGTCGTCCACGCTCAGCACCTCGGCGTGATCTATGTCTATATTCTCGCGAGCGGCGCGGGCGATGTGCAGCTGCGTTATGTCCTGCGCGGCGTCCCAATTGCCGAAACCCATCAGAGAAAGTATCTTTGCCTTTGCCGAGGCGGACAATTTGCCGTCGGAGTCGGACAGCACTCCCGCATTGAGCAGGTCGAAAAGCATACTGCGACGGGTGGCGAGGCTGTCGCTCAACTCGTTCTCCGTCTCGAATACGATGTCGTCGGAACTGACGTCGCTGCCCGTAAAGTAGAACACTTCGGCGCTGTTCTGTCCGTCGGCATAACGCATCAGCTTGGCGCCGTTAACGAACTGACGGTACAGCCGCAATATAAATCGCGCTATGCGCTTGATACAGTTCTTGACGCTGTCCACGCTGCTTTGCAGTCGGATGTCGTCCTGCTCGGCAATGAGCTGCAACGCGACGCCGCTGGTTACCTGAGTGGGCGTGGTACTGTTGCGGGCGAACTCCGACACGCCGCTGACGGTGATAAATTCTTTAAGCAGCTGCTCCTCTTCGTTGGTGAAGTCGCTCGGTATCCGTCCGCTGTCCATCAGCTGCGGTTTATCCGCGCCCTGACGGTACACGAGTATTTTGCCGGGAGACAAACCCTCTTCTTCGAGATTGTCCGTATCGACGGACCCGTCCTCCACCGTCAACACGCCCATAGACAGACGGTTGAGAAACTCGTGCTTGCGATTCTTGACGGCATTGTAGGCGCGCTGTATCGGAATGACGCGCTCCACCATGCTCACTCCCCAGAAGCATCCCGCCTGCTCGATAGAGACCTGCCGCACAAAGGGATATGCAAATTCGCCGTCGTCCCCCAATCTGTACGGAAGTTCTCCGCAATACAGCAATTTGTTGCCTGCAACGATCTCCAACTTGCCGTCGGGATACTCTCCCGAGGGCTTGGTGTAACGCTCGATAACAAGCACCTGATCGTTCTTGGCTTCCTGCACTACGGAGGGCACGGCGGAATTGTACCCCAGACCGCCGAGGCTCTCCACCCCGTCGATGGCAAATACCTTTACCGTCTCGCCCTCTATATCCGCGCCCCACATATCCTTGACTTCCGCAGAGGAATACACCTTGGCGTGAATGACGGAGCTGCACTCTTCCAGAGTAGGCGTGACGTTGCTGTCGGGATATATCTCGAAAGGCGAACAAACGGACAGTTTTACGTCGTTTACGTCGCTATCCCAACTGACCTTGTAAAAGGAGGTGCCGCACACCTCGCTCCACACCGTGGCTTGACTGACCATTTCGCCGAGGCGCAGTTTTTCGGAGGCTCCGCCGAGTATCTTGGTGGATAACTTGGCGGCGTTGACGTCCGCCTCGCTGTTGCTGAACGGTCGGGCGACGGGTTGGGGTCGCACTCTGTTCAAACGCGATACCCGCGTGTCCACTATCGTGGCAATATGATTGAAAACCTGCTTCTCCTGCCAGAAGTAATATTTGTCCTCCTGCTCGATGGCTCCGCGCGGCGAGACGGTACAGTACTGATTGCCCATGGTGAAGTTCATATTGAGCTGCCAATTCAGTTCGTATGGTCTGCGCATACGCTGTCTTTCGGCGAAGTCTTTGCGAACGTCGCGCACTATGTCGTCCGCGAAACGTTCGTCGACGGACTTGCTCTGCCGCACTGCGGGCTTGCGGCGCTTATCGACAAGTCCGTGATATCCGTTACTCTTCGACATTGCGCGCCTCCTCGGACTTTCTGTCCAGACGTTTCTTTATCGCGTTCTGCGGACTTCGAGGCACGGAGCGGCTTCGACCTTCGGCGGCTATCGTCGCAAGACAACTCTCGCACAGAAAACACCTGCCCTGCCTGCCCTTGACCTCGAATACGGCGACGGCGTCGTTCTTGCAGTCGCGCACGTCGCATTTTGTTTTGTTGAAAATGATTGAAAGCATATGTCTATTCTCCTTTATATTGATCGTCGTTATCCGCCAACGGCGCGGCGGGCGGATCGTCCACCATATCGAGCAACCGTATCAGACGCAATTTCTCCGCTTGAAGTTGTTCGTCCGTCAGTTTGGTTACGTCCTGCTCGCCGTCGTCCATTGTTATCAGCGCCTTGATCGCACTGACGTCGGGCTGTACGCGCTTTGTCACAGTCTTGCTCTTGACAAGTTTTTTCTCCCCGTCCGCCACCGCATACTCGTCCGTCCGTTCGGTGAAACTGTATCCCTTGGCTTTCTTGATCAGTATCTTGGTAAGCAATTCCCTATTCGTCACAGTCCACCTCTCAATTTGCGTACAAGCCGCTCCTTATCCTGTTGGACCCACGTCTTGGCGGGTTTGTCGATATAGCGCTCGTACATATTGCACACGTAGTAACGCAGTTCGTCCATTGCGTGATCGTCCTTTTTGACGGGCATATCGCCGTTTCCCCAGAAGTAGCCCTTGATCTCGCGCAGCATATGGACGCAATTGGCAAAAATATACAACTTGGGCGGTCCAACAAGCGGTTTAAGCAACGCCTTGACCTTGTTGATGCCCGTATACATACCCTTATCCACACGGGTATCGACGGTAATGCCCTGCTCCCGAAACAACTCCGCGACGCTGCGCTGCCCGTTGAGCGTTCGTTGATTTGCCGCGCTGTCCATAAGCACCGACAGACAGCCGAAGCGATCCCGCTTCCAACGGAGACTGTCCGATATCTTCTTGATCCTGTCGGCGTGATATGCGACGTCCCGCTTGGCTTCGTAATGCTCGGCGACGACGTAAACGTTGCCGTCGAAATCCCGTGCGTACCAATGACAGGACAGCGGATTGTTAAGTCCCGGGTCTACGGATATACAGTCCTGCCAATCAGCGGGGACATCGAACGGCGCTATCACGTTGGCGTCGGAAAACTCCGGATACACCAATCCGCTCGCCTGCGTAAAACGTCCGTAACGGCGGCTCTCCAACTGCTCCGACGACATCGACTCTGACATCAGAGTCACTTCTTCCGCATTGAGATAGGGATTGTCGCTCCACTCCATAAATTCGTACCAGACTTCCTGCGAATCGTGCTTGTTGAGATATATCTCGTCGTACACCCAGGTCATCCCTTTAAGCGGGGTCATCGTGCCGAATATGTGACCGTTGCGGTCCAGAATACGCATTCGGCACTCTTCGTAAATATCCCGAGGCGGTTCCTCGTCGAACCATACGAAATCCAGACTTGTCCCCTGAAATTTTTCCCTGCCCGCCTCGCAACTCTTGAAAGCGATGCGCGACGTGCCGCCGAATACGTTGTCTATCACAATGTAATCTATCACGCCGAACTCGGGACTCGACTTGGAGCCGCTCTCCATAACTATCTCCCGTATCCAACTTTTATCCAGATAGTACAATATCTTTTGTTGGGCGACGTCGCGCTGTACCTGTTGACTCGGCGATACCACCCAACAGCTTACGGACGGACGGTTCTCGCGGAAGGGATGTATCCCGCGCGCAAGCCACACCGTTTCCACCGCGCCGCACTCCGTCTTGCCGCTGCGGTTGCCGCCGAATACCCATCGATTGCGTTTGAGACAGCGATGAAACGCCATCTGTTTGAGGTGTACCTTGCCCTTGTTGTAGCGAGCAAGAGGACTGTCCGTGCGACGGCGCTGTTCGTGCTCGATGGTCTTGATTCGATTTATTATTTCGTTCATTGTCAACTCCTTGAAAGAGGGCTTTTATGCCCGAGCCGAAATTTCGCTAATTTGCCTCAATGCTACACAACTCGGCAAAATGTTCCCGACCATATGCGTTATACTTGGCGCATTGCTATTGAAGAGGAACAGATATGATACGCAGAATTATTGTTGTTGTCGCGCTGATACTGTCCGTCGCTTTGTCCGCGACGATAATAGTCGCCAACTTTGCCGAGGCGGAAGGCGTAATGTGGGCGCGCGTCGTAAACGACGGCGTATACGTCTATGCGACGGAAGAGGACGACGAAAGGCTCTTCGTCGCGGAAAAATCCTACTATTTGCAAATCTTCGACGAAACGGAGCGAATGTACTTCGTATACGTTCAGCCCGACGGGGAGGACTTTCCCGTTATAGGCGGATATGTGTACAAGTCGCAGGTCAAACTGTGCGACGTGCCGCCCATACGTCCCGCATATCCCGCGGAAAAACTTACCGTCACAAGCGGCTCGGCTGCGGTCAGGACGTCGCCCTTGCCCTCTGCAAAAACGGAGATCGCCGCGGTAAACAGACAGACCGTATGCTATTACGGCAGTATCGAGAGCTACGGGTCCGTATGGTACTACGTCTACTACGGCGGCAAACACGGCTACGTCAACGCGCAGGACGTATCTGCGCCTAATATCGCGCTTCACCCGACGCCGCTGCCCTCCAAACCGACCGTCGCGCTGCCCTCCGACGATACGGTCGAGCCTGTTCAGCCCCCGTCGGATCCGACGCCCGCGTCGGAAATACTGCTTATCGTATTTGTCGTGGTATTGGCGGTCGGACTGACGTTGGCGCTGTTTCTGCCCGGCAACCTCAAAAAAAAGAATACCGTATTCGAACAGGACATTTAGTCCGATTTGCAACGGCGAACCGTCCAATCGATATCGGAACAATTGCTGTCGAACCACTGCTTGTCGCAGCCGATATGTTCCAGATTTCGGCGGAAACGATTGCGCGCGACGGACAATTGACGGTAGACGGTGGATACGGAAACGCCGAACTTATCCGCCACTTCCTTGGGAGTCTGCTTGCGCAGATATACCTTGGTAAGCAACGTTCTGTGTCCCGACGGGACGGCGTAAAGCGCTTGCCTTATGTAACCGTAAAGCTCGTCGAGCCTGTCGATCCTGCGCGAAATATCCAACAATTCGCTTATCTGTCCCATTGTTCCGTCCTTGCATCGCGTGGCGTCGTAAGACTGCATCGCCGCCTTCTGCAATTCCAACGACAATACGTTTGCCGATTTCTTTATTCTGATTGCGTTTTTGAGCATTATCGATTCGTAAGTCACTTTGCTCACCTCCCCTTTTCTCGATACGTTCCCCGTGCGCAAGGTTCTGAGCCGCACGTTTCGGGACGCGTTTTTTTGATTTATCGAACTTTTGTTCTAAACACACACAGTATAGCATACGAAATACGACAACTGTTTGGCAGTGTTTTCAAAATTTAACATAAAAAATCGAAAATTTATTTTGAAAATTTGCTTAATTTTTGCCGAGTTAAACGAGTATAAAGGGACGATAGTATCCGCACTGTAAATTGCCGCCGTTTTTTTATTGTAATTTGGCGCAAATTGTTGAAAAATAAGTTAATATTTGGTATACTTTACAATAAGGTAATATGCGCTCGGGGCAGAAGTCCCGTGCGAAAGGACGTATCCGGCGTACCGCGATATGTCCAATGAGGTACATAATGAAGAAATCCGTCGGAATAATACTGAGTCTGCTGTTGCTTGTATGCGCGCTGACGCCCGCTCTCGCTTTTGCCGAGGACGCAAGCGCCGCCAGCGACATTATATATTTTCTCAACCCCACCGCTATCGCCGCGGTAAACGACAAATTGTATGTCGCGGATAACATCGAAGAGGGCAAGAGCGTTATTCTGTGCTTCGACGTAAGCGGCAGCAAACCCGTTTACTGCTTCACGGAGGAAACGGACGGCAATATCAGCAATCTGTCCGCAAAGGGAAACGGTCTGTACGCAATATTCTCCGACAAGGTGGAGGAATACAGCGTCGCAGACAACGGAAGCCTGCAAGAAAAGCAGACGTTCAACGTAAAGAACGCGATAGACTTCGTGTACGGAGTAATAGACAGAGACGACACTATGGGCGAATACTATGCGACAAACAGTCAATTCTTTGCAAAGGATCCGCGCGTCGACGACATTACCAACGTCGATTATTTCCTCCCCGTCGGTTTCAGTTCCACAAGCGAAGTAAGCGGTATGGCGGCGATCGATCGGTATATCTACTGTCTGTTCAGATTGGACGGCAACGTCGTATGCCAACGCATAGACGGACAGCTAGCGCGTCCGGCGAGTTCCAACGACCCGTTAAACAAGAATACGAGCCTGCTGAACCCCGTTGACTCTCCCAAGGGATTGTTCGTGTACGGACAACAGGTGGGCGTGTTCTCGGAGACGGGCGTATGGTTTGTGGAAATAGGCGAATCCAACAGCACCGTAAATCCGCTTATCGACGCGAAAAGTTACGGCAGCGACAAGGGCGCGATAAACGACGTCGTTGCCAACGGCGAAGATATCTATATACTGAACGAACAACACAAAATAGAAATATACAAAAAGAACCCCGTAGGGGGCAATTACGAATCCGTCGCCACCATCGGCACGGAGACTTTGCCTCGGGCAGTACCCGCCATAAGCGAACTTAACTCTTATACCCTGGTAAAATGCGTCGGATATCCCTCGAACATAGTGTTCAAGACCTCGGACGAAAAGACAAGCATTGAAAACCTTATGGATAACGCCGACGAATATATCGTACTCGGTTGGGATAACGAGGATCCCAACTTCTACTATGTGCTGGTGGGAGACAAGTTCGGTTGGGTCAAGAAGAGCGACGGCGCCGATTCTCTCGAAACGGATCCCAATCTCAAAGTCATCAATACGAGAATGAGCCAAGGCAACGTGGAATATAAGACGAAATTCATATCGTTGGACGCCGTGTACATCGCTCCGCTGCCCCACACTACCTTCCTGACGGAAGAATATAGGATCGTCTACAATCAGTCCGCCCAGAACCTCACGGAAGTGACCGCGCTTCAACGTTTTACGGATAACGGCGGCACGCTGTGGTACTACGTCCGCTACGACGGCAACAAAACGGGCTTCGTCAAGGAAGAAAACATAGGCAAATTCTTCCTCAACAGAGTAAACGACGGAGAGGGTGTTGATGGCGAGAGTAAAGCCAACGGCAAACTGTTCGGCTATGTGCAACTGTACGACAACAACGACCGCGCCACAATGGACGAAGATCATCACGTTACCAATAACGTCGGAGAGGAAATAAAGCACCTCAGCAGCGGCACCCGCGTTACCGTCGTGAAAAAATACGATAACGGCACGGCATTGGTACAGGTCGTCTACGGCGACGGCACCACCGCAATGGGTTACTGCTACATCAGCCAACTGATACCCGTCGGCGCTCTTACCACCAACGCCGTATTCGGACTGACCGCAACGGGCATTGCCATTGTGTTGGCGATAATTCTGACGGCGGTATTTCTGCACCGCAGAAAAAACAAAAAAGCGCGTACCGACGCAGAGCAACAGGAATAAAGGCTCTATGTCAAATGTTGGGGTCAAGACTAATTATATAGAAATATAAGCCTGCTTTGCCCCAACATTTTGCCATCAGAGCCACCGACCAAACGCACGAAGTCGCATCGGGTATTCAACGCAAAAAGGCTTCACGTCGGGCACGAAGTGCCCTCGTTGCAGATTATTTTGCGTTGTAACACCCTCGCTCCGCCGTCGCAGCTCGCCATTGACAGTACCGCCCGCGCAATTAGCGCGGGCGGTACTGCTGTCCGGCGGCTGCTCCTCTCCCCATCAAGTCTCCTTTGTCAACTTGACGGGGACCCCTTTTGGTTACAAGGTCCCCGACCACCCACCCCTGTTCGTAGGGATAAGGTCGAAAACTGCATATATAAAGCCGTCCCTTCGGCGCGCATAGGTTGTATCGTAAAATAAAGATATATTGCGCCTAAGGGAAGGGGGACCGCTTGCGGTGGAAGGGACTGACGAGAAAAATATTAAGTTTGCAATTTGTGCAAGCGCCGCGCAGGTCGCCGCTTGCAACGGAATTTTCGCTTTGTTCGCTACTATGCGTGACACGCGCATCTCCGCTTGCTCAAATTCCTTTTTAATTTGTAAGTCGACTTCTGTATTTTATTTACTTCCGCATACCAACATTTCTTATAGAACGACGGATATAAGTCGAAAGGGGCTGTCGCATTGAGCGGCAACCCCTTAAACATAATTTTTTTCCGAATTTATAATCGATATATTCTTTGCGATTCCGACATTTGGCAGCCGATCATTGAGCAATAGGCGCGTCTACGACATCGTCGCCCACTATGGCTATCTTGCTGACGGACACTTCGTATGCCGTGCGCGTCACAACAGTATCGTCGGGCAGACGTTTCTGATAGTTGCGTGATTGGACCCTGCCCACCACGTTGATATGTTCGCCCACCGACAGACCGCCCGCAAACCGCGCGTTGCGTCCCCATACTATGCAAGGTATGTAGTCGCTTTTGTTGTATTGACGGTTGACGGCAAGCAGCAGATCGCATATCTCGCGATTAAAGGGCGTCGTGCGATATATCGGCGGCTTACAGACAAATCCCGTAAGCTCCAACATATTGGGATTGACGGTATCGTCGTATTCGTTGACGTCTCTGACGAAAACCGTCAGCATAAGTTTGCTCTTGTCCTCTACCGTCTTGTTGTAACTGCGAAATTGTCCCGAAACTGATACGTTGTTGCCGTTTCGGAATTTATCCGAAAGCAAATGTTCGGAAATGCTTATCGGCAAAAAATCTTCCATACCCGAGAGGCGCTTGACGGAAAGCGTCACTTCGTAAAATTTTTCGCCGTATACCTCGTGGGAGAAGGTCGGCTCGCCCACTACCGTACCTGATAACGTTACACTGTTGTTTTGTAATGGTGTGTTCATAGTGATACCTCTCTTGTATTTTTTTGTGATATAAGTTGCAAATTACACTACGGTCGACGTAGATTTGTCCGAGATCTGTTTGCCGCTGCCGTCTATATGATAGCCGTCTCTGTAAATAAGCTGCCCTATGGGCACCGCCGTCAAACCTTTGAGCTTAAAAGACTCGAATATCGCGGGCAGCGCCTCGACGATATGGTCGCTGTTGTTGTGGCAAAGTATAATGTCGCCACTGTCCGCCTTCTGTACCCTTTCGGCAATCTCGCGGGCGGACAGACCTTTCCAATCCAGGCTGTCAACGCTCCATTGGATGGTATACAATCCCAAGCCCTTGGCGACGGTCAGCAATCGGTTGTTGTAATCTCCGAAGGGCGGACGGAACAGCTCCACCGCCTTGCCCGTGATTTCGAATATCTTGCGCGAGCTTGTAAGCAGTTCTTCGCGACATTGCGATTCCGTCAGCTTGCTCATCTGGGGATGGGTGGCGCTGTGTGTGCCGATCTCGAACCCTCTCGACGCTATCTCCTCCACCATATCGGGGTATTTGTCTATCCAGAACCCAACAAGAAAGAATGTAGCCTTGACGCCGTAATTGTCGCAGACGTCCATTATACTGCGAGTCTTGTCGGCGCCCCAAGCCGCGTCGAAACTGATGGAAACGAACTTGTCCTGCCTGTCAACGCAATAGATGGGCACCTCTCTCGTATTGGCGTATACCTGCGCATAACCGCCCATTCCGCATACAAGCAGAACGCACACAAGCGTTACCGCAACCGCTATTACCGTTTGTTTCAATTTTATCTCCGTTTGCGCCTGCCGTTTCTTGTAATCATATTATAGCACGGAACTCTCCGCCGCAACAGGGCAAGAATTGTTCAATTCTGTCGAAAAGGCGCTGTTTTTGTTCTATTGTATTGCTTATCCGTCGAAACTATGACTGAAATAGTAATATATCTTTTCGCCTAAATGAAAATAATTTGTAGAAATTTGAAGAAATATAGCAGTTTTTCAAAACGCAGCGACCGCTGCCGACCAACTTGTTTTCGCGCCGAACGGACGGAAATGTCCTCTGTAAATAGACCCGAAAAAGCTATTGCCGAGAGGAATGACAAATCCGACCAAGCGTTGCCCAAGCCGTCGTTGGCAAAAGCCCCGACGGAAAATTCCTATCGTGACAAGCATATTACGCCCGAGCGAACTATCTTCGCCGCGCAGTTTACAAAACGCGCTCTTGCACCGCCGTGCTTATTGCGCATTGCGTACTCGGTAGGTTAAATCATACGGGAATCTGCGAGCGGACGGCATCAAATAGCTGTCGGGTGACGCCGAAATATTTTGCATATGCCCAAGCGATCCGAACAAACAGCTTGCCTTGCGGAATTGCTTTACACTACATAAATCTTCGGCAATACGCTCGAAAATTGCGCCCGAAAAGAGAAATATTCCTTACGAAAAGTATATGATCAACGGCAAAAGGAATATAGTGAAAAATTTACCGAAAAACATTTGACAATTTGCGCCGCAGGTGGTAGGATATAAAGGCAATTGAATATTCCTCGTTAGCTCAGCGGCAGAGCATCCGGCTGTTAACCGGAGGGTCGTTGGTTCAAACCCAACACGGGGAGCCAATCCGCGCGACACAGCGCGATTGTCACAAAAGGAGTACACCGAAAGGTGCGCTCCTTTTTCCGTTGCACGAGTTTTGCCGCGGCATATTGCAGCAAAACGGACAAGCTGCGTGATGATTTATTCTGCACCGCTTTGTTTATTCTTTATGCGACATACCGAAAACGGATCACCGCCCGCGCTGCTTTGCGCGGGCGGTAATGTCAAATACTATCTGCGACGACGCGGCAGGTGCTTCCGCCCGAGGGCTGCTTGGTAACGACTATCTGACGGTCGATCTTGGATTTGAGTTCTTCGACGTGAGATATGATGCCCACCAATCGGTCGCCTTCGGTAAGTTCTTGCAAAACGTCTATTGCAAGCCGCAGCGAATCGGCGTCCAACGTGCCGAAGCCTTCGTCAACGAACATCGTATCCAACTGCACCCCTCCCGACGCGGATTGGATCTCGTCGGAAAGTCCCAGCGCCAACGAAAGCGACGCCTTGAATGACTCGCCGCCCGAAAGCGTTTCCACGGGGCGCATAGTTCCGTTGTAGTGATCCACGACGTCGAGGTCCAAGCCCGTCTGCTGTTGCATATTGCCCGTTTTGCGACGCACGAGATCGTATTGACCGTTGCTCATACGGTTGAGGCGACGGTTGGCGCGCACCAGAATACGGTCAAAGTATGTGGTCTGCACATATGTCTCCAACATAAGTTTCTGCTTGCCGCTCAACGTGCCGTTTGCCGTCTCCGACAAGGCATTGACCCATTTGTAATGTTCCTCGATACGCTTCGTCTCCTCCGCAGTCTCCTCTATGCGAGAACGACATTCTCTGTTGTTCTTCAATCGCGCCGCCACCGTCCTTTGCTCGGAAAGGATCTGATTTTTGTCCGCTTGAAGCCCTTCAAGTTCCGCTCGTTCCCGATCGACGTCCACATCGCACGCTTCCGCGACGACTTCGGCGAGGGATTCCAATGCGCCCTTCAACGCAGATACGTTCTCCTTGCACTTCTGCAAATCGGCTTCCGCATTCTTTGCCGCCAGATCCATATCCGACTTGCGTTGTTTCAATTCATCCCTGTTAATAAGCGCCTCGTCACGGTTGACGAAATGCAGATCCTTGCCCATACCGACAAACTGTCGGCGCTGTTCGTTCAACAAAGCCGTTTCCGCCGCGGCTTCGCTCGTCAATTGAGTCAATTTGCCGCGTTCCTCTTGCAATTGCCGATCTAAGTCGGGCATAATCTTGCCGATGTCAATAAATTCGTCGTACTCCTTTTCGGCGGATTGCAGTTGATTCCCGATCTCTTGCAACTCGTATTCGGTTTTTGTCAAAAGTTCGTCCACGTCCCATTCGAGAGTGTCGAAATCAACGGTAGCGAAGTATTTTCTCGCGTGGTCCTCGGTCTCCTTACGCTTGGCGTCCGCGCTTCCCTGCAACGAATTGTATAAGTCGGTGACTTTGCGGCGCAATTTGTCCTCGGAGTCCAATTGACTCTTCAAGTCGTTCAGCTCTTTTTCGGAGGGGACGCTCTGTTGGCTTGCGGCAAGCCTGGGATGATCGACGGATCCGCACACGGGACAAGGTTCGCCTTCCGCGAGTTGTGAAGCCAGCAACCCCGCCTGACCGCTCATAAACAGCTTAAAGGCTTTATCGTAACGCTCTTCCGCCGCCGCTGTCGCGGCATTACACCGCACAAGTTCGCTGCCCTTTGCATTGAGTTCTTTGTTCAATTCTTCCAACCGCGATATCCGCGTTTGCAATTGCCGCAGATCTTCGAGCTTGTTGTCAAGCGATTGCTCGCTTGCTTTCAGCGTTTCGAGCTTGGCATGAGAGTCTTGCAGCAAGTTGCGGCGCGCAGCATACATTTCCGAGTCCGCGCTTAAACGATCGACGTTTTTTGCGAGGGCGGCGACATTCTCGTTCAGTTCGTTCAGGTGCGTCTGCCTCGTTTCTATATCGGCGCGAAGTTTTTCCAATTGGTCGTAGCGCGGCAGTTCGGCTTCCGCCGCGATAAGTTGTTTGGCAATATCCTGCCTTTCGCTCTCCGATTGGTCCTGACGTGCCTTGGCGTCGATCGCAAGCTGCAAACGGCTATCCGCCTCGGCAAGTTGTCGCTGTTTGTCGGCATAATCGGCAAGATTTTTGGCGTGCCGCTCCGCAAGGACGATATTATTGTTGGCGGCGACTATCTGCCGCTCCCTCTCGGCAAGCCTGTTGGCGAGTTCGGCGTCGGACGCGACGTCGTCCGCTTCCAACCGTTGCAGAAGTTGCAAAGTCTGCTCCGTCGGCAAGCTCGCGGCGGCAAGTTCCGCCTGTTCCCTCAGAGGAGAACGTTCGTCGCATTGAATGCCCGCGGCGATCACTTTCAGCTTATTGAACCCGTCGTCCAATTGCTGTTTGACGGAACGCGCTTCGTTTTTGAGCGACTCCTGCAAACTTGCGTACAGATTTGTATCGAATATGCGGCGGAATATTTCCTTGCGCTTGTCCGTCTTGGCGGTAAGCAACCGCATAAAATCGCCCTGCGCCAACATCGCTATCTGCAAAAATTGTTCTCTGTTTATCCCGATAACCGACTCCACCGCCTTTGTCACGTCGTTTACGGACCTGTCGACAATTTTGCCGTCGGGATATATCAGCTGCGCTTTGGGATTTTCCGTTACGATTTTGTCGCCGCGCTTGGACTGCCGCTCGTAACGCGGATTACGCTTGACAGTGTATTGCTTGCCTTTGTACAAAAACGTCAACGTCACTTCCGTCGGCGTGGACGCATCGGCATATTTGGAACGAAGCGTATCCGTCGCGCGATCGGCATTATTGGGTTCGCCGTACAGCGCAAAGGTTATCGCGTCGAAAATGGACGTTTTGCCCGCGCCCGTACTGCCCGTAATCAGATACAAGCCGCTTGCGCCGAGCTTGGTAAAATCCACCGTCTCGGCGGCGGCATACGGCCCGAAAGCCGACATCGTAAGCGTAAGCGGTCTCATCTGTCTCCCTCCTCTATCCTATCCAACAACCGCGCAACAAGTTCCGATTGCTCCCGCGTAAGCTCGCGATTGTTCTGCAAGCGAAAGAAATCGGCAAACAATTCCAACGGACTTTTCCTCTCGACGGCGACGTCCAATCGGATGTCGGCGCGCGTGCGCGTATTGTCGTAATCCAACCGCATAAGATACGGGTATACGGCGCGCAATCTGCCTACCGCATTGGGGATATCGTCCTCGTCCGTCAGTATAACGCGAATGTAGTCTTCGCTGTATGTAGTCCCCCGATAATACGACGGCGAAATGATTTCGTCGAAACTTCCCCGCAACTGACGCATCTCGCGCTTGGGCGTAAGCGGAACGGTACGGACGGAGCATTGCTTATCGGATATTTCCGCCACGGTCACGCTCTTGACGTCGTTTACTTCGGAAAAGGAATATTTGAGCGGAGTGCCGCAATATCGGATGTTGCCAAGGCTCTGCGCGCGGTGAATATGCCCCAGCGCCACATAGTCGAAGTCGGCAAAAACAGACGCGTCCACGCAGTCCAATCCGCCGACGGACAGTTCATCTTCCGAGCCGCCCTTTTCCGCATTGCCGACGAATTGATGAGCTACAAGCACATTGTTGAGCGATTTATCTACGCGCATCGTCCTCACGGCATATGCAAGGGCGTCCGTATAGGTGGATATATCCCCCTCTTCGCAAAATCTGCGAACGTGCGCGGGCTTGACAAAGGGCATCAGATATACATTGACGCGCTCGCCGCCGCTTACGCACTCGATGGGGCTCACTTCGCCGCCGTAACTCGGCGCCATATACACCCCTCGCGAAGTCATAAGCCTGCCTCCGAAAGACAGCCTCTCGGGAGAATCGTGATTGCCGCTGACCACAAATACCTTGACTGACATATCCGCAAGCCGCGTCAGAAAATCGTCAAAGAGCTGCACCGCGTCTGCGGACGGGACCGTCTTGTCGTAGACGTCGCCCGCGATAAATACCCCGTACGGCTTTTCTGCGGCAACGATATCCGTTATTCTCTCCAATATATAAGCCTGATCGTCAATTAAGGAATAATCGTTCAAGCGCTTGCCCAAATGCAAATCGGACAGATGAATGAATTTCATAACTTCTCCTCGGCACACTTGCCTGAATATCATATATATAATATCAAAAAATACGCGGAATATCAATATTAAGCGCCAACTTTCCGCTGCGAAAATTGCTTTTCGTTCTCTTGCGGACGGCATTCGACGTCGAACTGCACGCAAAACGTATCGGGATATGCAAAAACAAATTCTACGATAAGATATTATTTTTGCCGCCTTTATAATATTTCGCGCAAATGAACAAATTTTATTAAATTTTTTTATAAAATTAAGCGTCGTTCATCGGTTGATTTTATAAAAAATTTAAAGTAAAATATAAAAGATAAAAATTATACACTCCATGCACGGCTTCTTCCGCACCTCTATGAGCGGAGCCGACGCGGGAGTTTTATGCGGGAGAATATATGCAACAGATCGTATCGAAATTGAACGAAGCGAAAAAACGCAAAGGTATGACGCTTAAACAATTGGCGGAAGCAAGCGGACTTACGCAAGGCACCGTCAACAAAATAATGAGCGGAGAATTGCAGAAAATCAAGGCGGACAAATTGGAAAAACTTGCCGCGGCTTTGGATGTAAGCGTCGAATACTTGCTCGGCGACGAACGCAACGACGTCGCGCAGGATAACGAAAGCTGCCTCGGGATAGTGAAAATAGCCTGCATATCCCCCGACGTCAAGGTGGGCGACTGCGCCTACAATGCGGAACGAATAATCGCCGAAGCGAAACGCGCCGCAAGCAAAAACGCACGTTTTGTCATTTTGCCCGAGCTGTGCATAACGGGATACTCCTGCGGCGACCTGTTCTTTCAGGAGACGTTGCGCACCGAAGCCCTCCGCCAATTGAAACACATAACCGACGCGCTTGCCGACACCGACGCCGTCGTCGCCGTCGGACTGCCCCTTACGGGCAATGACGGCAGACTGTACAACGCGGCTGCAATACTCTGCCGCGGAGAAATATTGGGCGTTGTTCCCAAGAAAAATCTGCCGAACTACAACGAATTTATGGAAAAACGTCACTTCTGCCCCTACGGCGGCGCCAATACCGCGGTGCGCCTGTTCGGCAAAGAGGTTCCGTTCGGCTGCAAACTTATATTCGCCGATTCGCTTCATCCCGAGGTAAAATTCGGCGTGGAAATTTGCGAGGACGTATGGGTGGCAGACTCTCCATCGATATATCACGCGGCGGCAGGAGCCAATGCGGTATTCAATCTGTCCGCAAGCAACGAAACGGTGGTAAAAGCCGCCTACCGCAAGAAAATGATAGAAATGCAATCCGCAAAAAACAATATTATATATGCCTACTGCTCGTCGGGAATGTCGGAATCCACTTCCGTGACGGTTTTTTCGGCGCACAACATTATTTGCGAAAACGGCGAATGTCTCGGCGAGGCAAAACCCTTTACGACAGGATACGCCGAAGCAGAATGCGACTTCAACTTCATCGCGAACGAGCGCGCGCATCTGGACAAAGGCGTATCTCCCGAAGGATACGACGTAATAGAATTTCAACTGCCGCTCAACGGCAAAACGACGCGCGTATATTGCCCGACGCCCTTTGTTCCGCAAAACAAGGAGGAACGTGACGCTCTTGCCGAAAGGACGCTGACGATACTTGCTTACGGACTCAAAAAACGCGTCGAACACATCCGCGCGCAAAAGCTCGTTATCGGTATCTCCGGCGGAAGCGACAGCACGCTTGCACTGCTTGTGTGTCAAAGGGCGCTGAAACTCCTCGACCGTCCCGCAAGCGATATACAAGCCGTCTCTATGCCCTGCTTCGGCACGAGCAAACGCACGCTGCGCAACAGCATAAGGCTTGCCGAGGCGATAGGCGCGTCGCTGAAACAGATAGACATAACGGAATCCGTAACGCAACATCTCAAAGACATAGGACACGACTTTGCGCCCGACGTCGTATACGAGAACGCGCAAGCACGCGAACGCACGCAAGTTCTGATGGACATTGCCAACGCCTGCAACGGGTTGGTTATCGGAACGGGCGATATGAGCGAGGCGGCGCTTGGGTGGAGTACATACAACGGCGATCATATGAGTATGTACGCCGTCATCGCTTCCGTCCCCAAGACGCTTGTCAAAGCGTTGCTGCGCCACTGCGAGGACGCATCCAAGGGCGAGCTGAAACAGGCGCTTCACGACATAATCGATACCCCCGTAAGTCCCGAGCTGCTGCCGCCGGACAAGGACGGCAAAATCTCGCAGATCACGGAGGACATCGTCGGTCCGTACGAATTGCACGATTACTTTGTGTATATGACGGTGCGCAAGGGATTTACTCCGCGCAAGGTATACGAACTTGCCAAGCTGTCTTTTGCAGGCAAATACGACGACGCGACAATCCTCGCTCGGCTGAAATTCTTCGTACGGCGCTTCTTCTCCCAACAATACAAACGGAGCTGCGCGCCGGACAGCGTACGGCTCGGCTCGGTAGACCTATCCAAATACAGTTGGCGTATGCCGAGCGACGTCGAAAGCGCCGGCTGGCTTGCGGAGTTGGAAAGACTATGAGAATGCGACTGAAAAAACACCTTGAAGAGCGTATAGCGCAATGCTCGGATCTGCTGCTTGCCCGCGAGGGAGACGGCTACTACCTGTTGACGGAGGAAGAAAAGGCGGCTTATCGCATAGACGTCGACGCAGTGTTCGCTTGCGCGCAACCGATCGTACTCGAAATAGGCTGCGGCAAAGGCGCTTGGGCAATTGAAAGCGCAAAACGTCGTCCCGACAGAAACTATATCGCCGTAGAGAAACTTTCCAACGTCATCGTGGTCGCCTGCGAAAACGCCGCATTGTCGGGAGTGAATAATCTCAAATTTCTCAATGTGCGCGCGGAAAATCTCGACAGATATTTGCCGCCCCATTCGGTGGAGGAGATCGCGTTGAATTTCAGCTGTCCTTTCCCCAAGAAAACATATGCCAACCGTCGGCTTACAAGCAAAAACTTTCTCGATATTTACAGACGGATACTTGCAGACGACGGCGTGATCCTGCAAAAGACGGACAATCGCGATTTCTTTATCTGGTCACAGGAAAGTTTTGCTCAATACGGCTTTGAGGTGTACGACGTCTGCTACGACCTGCCCGACGGAAAAGACAACATCGTAACGGAATACGAGGCAAAGTTCCGAGCGCAAGGCGCACCGATTTATTCTCTTAAAGCCCGTTACGTCGGATAAAGCGCTTCTCGGGCAAAACCCCCGCTTTTTATTCCGCTTGTAAAATGTAAATTTGACATCGGAAGCCGAAGATAACGGCGCAGCAACAATTTGCTGCGCCGTTGTCTTGTCTGCATTATTATTTTGTTATGTTTTGAGCGCAAAATCATATACTATGTCACGAATAGTACTTTGTTTTTTGCGAAATTTCGGCATAGTAGCACATTTATCTACAATCCACACAATGGCATAATGTACGTCGTCAGTAATTTTCCGTCGACAATCGGAACATCCGTCAATTTAAGATCGAGTACACCACCGATTGAGTTTGGTTGCAAGTCAGCAGCTCGGCGGGTAGACTATGAATGTGGTTTACCACACTGACATTGGGATGGCAATACTGATTACCCAATCCGAAAGAAGCTATCATAAACTGAAATTTTCTCCAAAATTCAAGCGGTTTTTTGTTGTTGCCGAAATAATTCTTTGCCGATCCGTGGTGAGGCAATTGAAGCACCCCATATCCGTAAGGAAAGTAGCTCATCAATATACTCAACATAACGTCGTCCAACATGGCGTCGCCCGTCAACAGAGTACTGTGCTGTGCAATAAAAGAAAGTATTGCTCCACCGCCATGCGTTAACGATTTGGTGCATAAAGGCGAGATCAACGCACTCCGGTCGTCGGGGAAATGCAATAATACAGTTGACATATCGTTAAAGAAAGTTTTCGGAAAAACTTCTTTATAATTATCGACGATCTTTTTGATGCCGCCAAGGTCCTCGGCAAGTATCATATTCTCCAAGCATCGATCGCAATCAATTGGTATCAGGGAATCAAGTTTAGATTGCTCAGCGGGCGAAATTTGCTTGTTTACAAAAACAAATGTCCACCCTCGCTTGCGCAATCCGAAACATCGAAGCAGTTCGGTAACGTATCTCCAATCGTCTTTTTCCTCGACAGTGACAGATCTTGTTGTTTCGATTTCCGTTTCGTCCTTTCTTCTCTCGCGTTCTTGCCTGTATTCATCATCGTTTTCTCCGAAATATCTCACATTATCCAAGTTATTGACTCGATATGGCGATAAATACAAATCTCTTGCAAAACTATAATCATCAAAATACTTCACTCCCAACAATTCACCGAAGAAAATCTCAGCGAGCATTACTTTTATAACAGCGGGATTGTTGCCTAAATACGGAAGGTAAAGATTTCTGACTCTGATCTTTGACAGCAAATACTTCAACCCGCTAAAATGATCTCTGTGCATATGTGAAATAACAACGAAATCCAACGCTTTGCAACCGTTTGGCAAACTGTCAACATAAGCGTCGATTTCATTTTGTACATATCTAACGCTGTTCTCGGTGCCGCAATCGTATACGAAGTTGAATTTGCCGTCAAACAGGCTGCCCGTATAAAACAATCCCTGTCCTACGGCGTGAAAACAAAATTTATTCATTGACATGGTAATGAACCTCCTTTTCTAATTAATACCGCGCAGTATGGGTAAAAATTAAGCAAATCGGAAAATTTATTTACAAATTTCGACAAAATATATAATTTACTAATAAATATATTACCCTTTTGACGTTTTCTTGATGTATAGATTTGCCGTCTGCGCGTTAATATTTTTCCAATCATGCAGGAAAATGCTTATGCAAATCAACGTTTCAATATCAAGACAAAAATATAACCGCTAAAAAAAACAAAATGCGCGCGAAATTCCGAAAAACAAAAAAATGGCGGTAAACAGCGATCGCTGTCCCGATACCGCAGCAGGGAGAGCTAATAAATCAACTCGCTTACATAATGTGAAAATAACCGCAGCGTCTCCACATTTGCCCAAGAGTAAAAAAAAGTATGTCAAGATCGAATTGCACCCCGCAAGTTGATTACATGGCATTCAACTTTTTGGGTCTGAATCCAAAGTCATTGACATACTCTTCAATTTTATCTATTCGGCTATAAGATTATCTGTTTTCCGTAATACTGCCCATTGCGATCTTTTTGCGACTGACGGAATCGAACATAATTACTCCGTTGCCTACAATGGAGAAATGCACCTCGCTGTTGGCAGGATAGTCGACGCTGCCGAATACCACGGAGGTTATGATTTCCTCTCCGACTTCCAACTTTACGGTCGTTTCCATACCGGATGGCAACGTTGTGTAAATATTGCCGACAAGACTGCCCTGCTCTACACGCAAAAACTCGGGACGAACACCTATCACGACGTCCACACGGTCGTCTGTCGGCTGTTCGTTCTCCGTCGCAGGTATTTGTTCCTCTTCCGCGACTTCGGGGACCGCCGACTGTTCCGCGTCGGGCACGGTTGTCGGTTCGATCTCTTCGTCAGCTTGGAAAGTAAACTCATGTCCCAACATTTCCACTTCCGCAACGCTGCCGTTTATCTGCGCCTTGCCTTGAATGAAGTTCATCGTGGGATTGCCGACAAAATCGGCAACAAACAAATTGTTTGGTTTGTTGTACACCACAAGCGGCGGATCGTATTGCTGCAACACGCCCGTATCCAACAGACAAACCTTGGTCGCAAGCGTCATTGCTTCCAATTGGTCGTGAGTTACATATACGAAAGTCGAATCGGTATTGGCGTGCAAGCGCTTTAATTCGGTACGCATTTCGAGACGTAGCTTTGCGTCAAGGTTAGACAGCGGTTCATCCATAAACAGTACTTTCGGGCTGGGCGCCAACGTACGGGCAATAGCCACACGCTGTTGCTGTCCACCCGACAGTTCACTTGGATAGCGTTTCTCAAATTGTTCGATTTTGAGCAGGGACAGCATTTCGTTTACGCGTTCGCGTATCCGATCCTTTTTCCATTTAAGATTTTCCAAACCGAATGCAATGTTCTGGTACACAGTCATATGCGGCCACAAAGCATAGTTCTGAAAAAGAAAACCTATATCGCGCTTTCCCGGCGGCACATTTATCCCTTTTGCCGAATCGAACACCACCTGTTCTCCGATGGTAATACGTCCCTCTGTGGGCGTTTCCAGACCTGCGATCATACGCAAAGTCGTAGTTTTTCCGCAGCCGCTCGGTCCCAAAAGGATCACGAAATCGCGATCGTCTATCACCATACTAAGATTGTCAACCGCAACGAATTTGTCAAATCTCTTTGTTACATTTTCTAAAATAATTTTTGGCATAGCTTAGCCTCCTACTCCTTTATCTATGGACGCACCCGTAAGTTTGTTAACGACAAATTGAATAACCAACACCACTATGATTATCAACAGGTTGATGGCATTTGCCGATTCCGTAAGACCCGTCCGACTGTACTCGCCCAACAGCGTGGTAAGCAACGTTTCGTGGCTGACTGTAAGCAACACAAACAGCGACAACTCTCTCATACAACTGATGAAAGGAAGCAAATATCCGCTGATGAAGCTCGCCTTTTGAATGGGAAACAGTACTCGAACCATTCGCTTCCACCAAGGCACGTTGAGCATAATCGCCGCTTCCTCTATCTCGCCGGAAAGTTGCATCATTGCGCTAGTACCTGTGCGTGAGGCAAATGGCATAAATTTAATTGCTCCCACAAGCGCCAACAACACAAAAGACCCATCCAACCATGTAAAACCTTCCGTATAGCTCAGTGCCAAATATACCGCGCCAAAACTCATTGCGGGTATCAAATAAGGGAAGAAGGCCAGATTGGACACCAGCGTCGCAAGACGACTATCGCGTTTACGCGCAACAGCATAGCCTATCAAAACGCCAAAAGTTCCCGAAAATAGAGCAACAATTATAGACAATGCTAATGAGCGTCCAAGCGCTTTCCACATAATTGCGCTTGCCAAAATGCCTACTGTATCACCCTTAACGCTACCTTCTGTTAGCTCTTTGGAGAACCAATAATCCAACGTAAGACGCTGTGTCCCATCTGCCATCGTTTCCATCATACTCTCCAATGCGAAACTGACAAGCGGAACAATTGCAAAGAAAGCTACCACAATTATCATAATCACTGCAATAGGTATACGCGCTTTACCCATTTTGACAAGAGATACCTGCCCTGATTTGCCCGTTACAGTGGTAAAAGACTTACGCTTGCCCGTAAACCAATTGTTTAGTGTCAATATAGCTATGGAAAACATCATCAAAATGATTGCCATAACATATCCTTGTCCCTTAGTAAATCCGCTGTTAATGAGGTTTTTCAATTGCACCGAAAGCGCAATAAATCCACCATCCTTATTCAAAAAATATGGAACTGTAAAACTGCTGATACTACTGCTGAACACCAACAATACCGTAGAGATCAACGCTGGAGCAACAATTGGTAACGTTACGCGGAATAATATCTTGATACGAGAGGCCTTTAATACCGTTGCCGCCTCTTCAAGGTTTGCGTCCATATTGCGCAAAATTCCGCCGATAAGGATATAGGCGAAGGGCGCATAGTGAAGTCCCAAACAAATCGAGCAAGGCACCAAGCCGTAAACCCAACTTTGCGGCACGCAAATTCCGGTTATCATCTGCAACATGCCCCTAGTCCCACCTATAGCAGTGTTTTTAAAGAAATTTTCCCAAAACATCGCTATTGACCAACTCGGCATAATATAAGGAAACACAAATATGGTGGAAATAAATTTTTTACCGGGGATATCCGCTCTTGTAATAAACCATGCAACCACTCCACCGAATATAACAGCAATAAAGCATGCCAATATTGCCATCAAAATTGACTTGCCAAGCGGAACCCAAAGCTTATACTTGGCGTAATCATATTCTTTATCAGTAAGCAGGTCTTTCCAATGGTCAAAAGTCCAATCTCCTTCAGCGGCGCCCGGTTTCATCATTGCCTCTTGAGATGTGTTATAACGAAAAGACCCTATAAACAATGTGGCAAGAGGTAATACAACCGTCAATACCAATATTACCAAAAAAACTATAGTGATAATATTGGCCGGCTTGGAAAAGTAGGACTTCACACCATTTCCAAACCTTTTTAAATCGAATTGCTTTTTGTTAATCATATATGCTCCAAATAAATGTAGGGAGGAGGTATGGCCTCCTCCCGAAATTACATTTGTTATACACTCAAATATTAATTATTTTGCAGCACTTGTTGTAGACATTTGTTGATTGATGAATTTGGATACAGATCCATACACAGAGTTAATATACGCAACATCTTCAACAACAGCCATTTCTTTCCACTTAGCGAGAGAAGGATCTCCATCTACAGAGCCAATTTTGGAGTTGGCGCTGTAGTATCCAAGAACACCACCCCATCCTGCCGAGTATCCGTCTTTGGTAAGGAGATATCTTGTAAACAGGCAAGCCGTGTAGGGCAATTTAGCAGTGCTGGGAATAAGCGTCCACATATTATAAACGAATCCGGGGAATCCTTCTACATCTTGGTTCCATCCCGCAGCGCTGACAACCTCTTTGTAATAACTTGGATCGGAAGGCTCAACTTTGTATCCAGGATAATCCTTGAGTTTGCAAAGTCCGGCGAATACTACACGTCCATCTTTTTTGTCCTCATTGTTTATCTCTTTAACCTCGGTTGAATCTGATTTGTGCCAATATTCTACATTTTTAATAAACTCTGCCACAAACTTGTAGCCGATATTCTCGTAGTCTGCTTCCTTGACATAATCTTGTCCAAAATAACTCTTATAAGCCTTGGTTAATTTTTCACATGCATCCGGGCTTGTGAGCATAATAAGGAAACTCATATTGACATCTTCTCCAAGCGGACTTTGATAAGAAACCTTATCGATACCCTTCAAAGTACTGCCATCCTTTCCGGTCAATTGCCATACATTTTTGAGTTGGTCTTTGCCGACAACAGAATTGTTGTACATAAATACCTTATTGAATGTCACACCAACAAGCGGGTTGGTTTCAGAAAGTTGGAATTCACTTCCTTGAGGAACATAGCTAAGCAGGAACTTGTCCTTAACCAACGAATCCACAAACGACGCATCCTGAATCATAACGAAGTCCGCAATATAAGCATTTGATTTTTTTGCGGCGGTAAGCTTTGGTTGATATTCAGAACCTTTCTTGCTGTTGTAAACAGCATTCTTTCCTTTCAATGCATCAGGATTTTCTTTTACATCTTCAGAATTGGCGAAATTCAGCCAGTCATATTTCTCCGCAAAAGCACTTAAAGCCTTCTTTATACCGGAAGTTAATGAGTCGGCATTGAACACTGCATCGGGATTGTCTTCAAATTCCTTTTTGGAAGCAGCTTCAAGCTCTTCAAGCGTCATTTTTTCTGCAGCCTCGATTGCTGCAGCGACGTCAGTTTTGTTACCATTGCAAGCCGCAAGCACGCACACAGCGGAAACAATCAGCGCAACCGTAAGCAAAATTGCAAATAGCTTTTTCATGTTTTTCTCCTTATTGATAATATTATTTTTCCGACTAAGTCGGGTAAAACCTTATTTATGCCTTGCCTGCGCTTCCGAATACCTTTTCGATCTTGTACGTCACCATTTCTTCCACGGCGGTACGCGCAGGTTCAAGATATTCTCTCCCTTCAAACTTGTTTGGTTTAAGGGCGCACATTTTGCGAATTTCACCGAAATAGCAAATACGAATATCGCTTCCGACATTGATCTTGCACACAGACATCGACGCAGCCTGTCGAAGCATTTCCTCGGGGATGCCTATCGCGTCGGGCAATTGTCCTCCGTAGCGGTTGAAAGTATCCAACCTGTCCCTCGGAACACTTGACGCGCCGTGCAAAACTATGGGAAATTCCGGAAGCTTTGCGGATATTTCTTGCAAAATATCGAAACGCAGTTGAGGTTTTTGTCCGGGTTTGAATTTGTAGGCGCCGTGAGCCGTGCCGATAGCGATAGCCAGGCTGTCTATGCCCGTCCTACGGACAAATTCCACCGCGTCGTCGGGATGAGTGAAACTTCCGTACTTATCGTCCACCACCACATCGTCCTCGATACCTGCAATTGCGCCCAACTCACCCTCTACGACTACGCCGCGAGCATGGGCATATTCGACGACTTCGCGAGTCATTGCAATGTTGGTTTCAAAGTCATACGCCGAGGCGTCTATCATCACGGACGTGAAACCGTTATCGACGCATTGTTTGCAAAGGTCCACGCTCTTGCCGTGATCCAAATGCAATGCAATAGGTATATCGCATTCTTCGGCAGCTGCCAGAGCAGCGTGACGCGCATATGCTGGGTGCATATATTTGAGGGCGCCTCCGCTGATTGCGATGATGACGGGGGATCTCGTCTTGACCGCAGCCGCAATTACGCCCTGCATTATATCGACATTATCGACATTGAATGCGCCTATCGCATAACCCCCGTTGTAAGCTTTTTCAAACATTTCCTTAGTAGTTACAAGAGACATATATTCAACTCCACCTCATTAAATCTACATAAGGATACCACCCCCCCCGACTGTTTGTCAATACCTTGCGATTATAACGAAAATTTTTAGAAAATTATCATTTTTGATTGATTTTCGAGGGAAATAAGCAAAAGAAAGCCTTTTTTAACAAAAAAAATGAGCGCAAACATATTGATTGTCCGAAAGATATCAGGTATGTGAATAAACAAAGATAGAGCAACGACGTTTTTTCTATATACCCTTTATATAAGGAATTTCCAAAACAAAATGAGATCGAAGCTATCGGCAAAAGTATCTCAAAAGGCGATAGACCGTACGCTCCATACAAACGAAGAAAAAGTTTATATAAATGTGTAATTGAGTAAATAAATTAAACAAAAGCCTCATTTAATTTATAAGCAATTGCGAAAACAAAAGAGTTTTGCTCTGCTGCTGACTGTACAACAGAGTTCTTATATTCAGAAAACGTTTTACTTGGAAACTTTAAGAAAATATAAAATAGTATAATATAAAATAACCAATAAATTCAAAATTACATTTTCAATCGTAAACGAAAATTGAAGCAGATAGATGTTCAATAAATATAGATTTATAGCCAAGGCAAATAAACCGCTATTCGACAAAAAGAAATAATAAGTCCGACCCAAATTACATCGCAACTAAATTGAAGCGGAGCGGGAGCAAGATGCTGTTTGCTATTTCAAAGTCTTAATCGGATAAAAGAACCCTTTCTCTGGCATACACTTCATATTGACATATAAAAAACATCTAATGGAAAACAATAAATATCACAACGATTTGCGTTACCACCGCCTTACTTGTATTGCAGGTTTGTTATATATCAGTCGGAAAATCAAATACTATGTCACGAATAGTATTTTATTTTTTTCGAAATTTCGGCATAATAAACACTTTTATCGAAGGTGTCGACAATAACAAGAAGATCGTCTACACAAAATCTCCGACGCAAATTCGTCGAAGATTTCGTCGTTTTCAATCGAGTACACCACGACTTCGGTGGGATCAAATGTCGGCAATACAACGGGCGATTTCCGTTAGGTTACGGCGAAAAAAGTTCCTTACTGCTATGAGACAAACAGACATTACATATCAGATAATTTACTTTTACTCCTATGCCACCCACCAAACACATCAGGTCATATCAGGCGTTCCGCGCAAAACAATCTGCAACGAGGGCGGAGCCGTTTAAGTTTTAACTTATAGTTATTTCTATCGTTAAACCCCAACCTTATTTTCACCAAGCGCGAGGGTATTGGCTGCAAAATAATCTGCAATGAGCGCCCCCACATACGAATGTGGGGGCGCGAATGAATCATTCTTCTATACTTGTTTTTTAATTAAATTCCGACCTTGTTCCACCGAGCGCGAGGGTATTGGCTGCAAAATAATCTGCAACGAGGGCGAAGCCCGAAGCGAAGCCGTTTTGCGCGGAATCACCCGAGCGCTATTCTTTGGAGGCTCCCGTGCAATAGCGAATAATCTTCTCCACCGCTATGCCGCCTTTCTTGCCTTGCGGAAGTTTGCCTTTGTGATTCTTGCTCTCAACGCTGACATCCGCAGCGTCCACAACGTAGGTGTTGGCTCTGTCGTATACGGCAAGCTTGAACGGCGTGCCGTTTACATAGTCGGCAAATACGATATCGGTACCGTTGTTGCCGAACTCGATACCCTTGGCGCCCTTACAGTTGCGGGCGTGCTTGGCGATATCTTTTACGGAAAGGCGCTTCATAAAGCCCTTATTGGTTGCCATAAGCACTTCGCCCTTGTCGCGTTCCACCTGACCTGCAAATACCACATACTCGTCCTCGGCGAGATTGATGCAGTGTACGCCGCCAGCCACTCTGCCTTGAAGCGGAACTTCGCTTACATCGAAACGGGTACAGCCGCCGAGGTTGGTGACGTAGAATATTTCCGTATTGTCGCGAATGACTTCCACCTTGAACACTTCGTCGCCGTCCTTGCCCTTGTAACCTTGAAATACCGATTTAAGCAATTGATACTCGCTCCAAGAACTGCGTTTTATCATACCCTGGCGCGTATAGAACAGCAATTCGCCGCTTACCTCTTCGCCGCTCTGCGCGAATACGGCGACGGGAGATTCGCCCATGCTTGCCTCGGGGAATATCTGCGACAGTTTGGCGCCGGGATCGCGATATCTTATCTCGGGCAGGTCTCCCACCTTGGTGCGGAAGCAATTGCCCATATTGCTGAAAAACATCACGTTGGCGTCCGTCTTGGTCTCTATGGCGCGCGTCAACAGCTCCGACGAGGCGCTGCCGATGGCGTCGTCCTTTTGAGACATATTGAAGTTCTTGGAAGGAATACGCTTGATACCGTAATCGGCGGCAATACCCACTACCACCGTCTCGACGGGTTTCTCGTCCGTTTCGCTCGGAATGACGGCGTCATCCTCCGACTTGCATATCTCCGTAAGCCGCGGCGACTTGTAGTTGCGTTTGAGCGCGGAAAGTTCCGTCTTGATAAGATCCATCTGCTCCTTGCGGCTGTTGATTATCACGTTGAGACGAGCAATCGTATGTTCGAGTTCTCTGAGTTCGTTTTCCAGCTTGTTTACTTCCAACTTGGTGATACGCGCAAGACGCAGGTCCAATATCGCTTGCGCCTGACGTTCGCTGAGGTCGAAACGTTCTCTCAATTTGTTGCGCGCGTCCGTCGTCGAGGCGGCGTTCTTGATTATCTTGATGACCTCGTCGATGTTGTTGACGGCTATCACCAATCCCTGCAAAATATGAGCGCGCTCCTTGGCCTCTTCCAACTCGAACTTGCTGCGTTTGAGTATCACGTCGCGTTGATACGCCACATAGTAGGCTATGATATCCAACAATCCCATAAGCTGCGGTTTACCGTCGGCTATGGCGACCATATTGATACCGTAAGACATCTCCAACTGCGAATATTTGAACAAATTGTTGATGGTTTGCTTTACGTCGCAGTCTTTACGCAATTTGATGACCGCGCGCAGACCTTCCTTGTCGCTTTCGTCCACTATCTCCGATATGCCCTGGAACATATCCTTCTTCTCGTCCTTCAAAGCGGCTATCTTTATGAGCATATCCGCCTTGTTGATACCGTAGGGAATCTCGGTGATGACGATATTTTTGCGATCGCCGGGCGCAACCTCGATGTGCATACGCGCGCGGATAGTGATCTTGCCCTTGCCCGTTTCGTACGCCTGAGCGAGACCTTCTCCCGGGATGACGTGTCCGCCCGTCGGAAAGTCCGGTCCCTTGATGATCTTCATCATAGAGGCAAGATTTATCCTCGGGTTATCTATATAGGCGATGGTACCGTCTATCACCTCGCCGAAATTGTGAGGCGGGATATTTGTCGCAAGACCCACCGCTATGCCCGTGGCGCCGTTGACCAACAGATTGGGAAAACGTCCCGGGAGCATTGCCGGCTCCTGCGTGGTATCGTCGAAGTTACGCTCCCAACGCACGGTGTCCTTCTCGATGTCCCGCAACAATTCCAACGCGCAGGGAGACAGCTTTGCCTCGGTATAACGCATTGCCGCGGCGCTGTCGCCGTCGATATTGCCGAAATTGCCCTGACCGATAATAAGCGGCACGTTCATCGCGAAGGGTTGCGCCATACGCACCATCGCGTCGTATATGGAGCTGTCGCCGTGCGGGTGATAACGTCCCATACAATCGCCGACAATGCGCGCCGACTTGCGCGTGGGCTTGTCGGGAGTGTTGCCCTGCTCGTACATAGAGTACAATATGCGACGCTGAACGGGCTTCAATCCGTCCTCGACGCGCGGCAAGGCGCGGTCCAGAATAACATGCTCCGCATAGGGCATCATCGACTCGTGCATCACCACTTCCATCGGCTTGGTAAGCAGATTGGAGCCGTCCTCCATCTTTACTATGTCGCTGTGTTCCAAATCGAATATATCTACTTGCTGACTCATATATCGTACCTCTCTACACCAACTTGTTGAACAAGGCGTCGTTATCCTTGTTGAAATCGGCGTTTTCCGTTATGTATGCCTTGCGCGCTTCTATCTCGTCGCCCATAAGCGTAGTTACCATACGCTCCGCCTCGGAGAAGTCCTCTATCGTGACGCGCATAAGAGTACGCGTTTCGGGGTTCATTGTCGTTTCCCACAGCTGTTCGGCATTCATCTCGCCCAAGCCCTTGTAACGTTGCAAATCGTATCCGCGCCCGAATTCGCCGACGATCTCCTGCAATTCGTAGTCGTCGTACGCGTAACGCACCTTGTCTTTCTTGGATATCTTGTACAAAGGCGGCATACCTATATAAACGTGTCCGTCGGTGATAAGCTCGCGCATATAACGGAAGAAAAACGTCAACAATATCGCCCTTATGTGCGCGCCGTCCTGGTCCGCATCGGAAAGTATTATTATCTTGTCGTATTTGAGATCTTCTATATTGAAGTCCTCTTCGCCGATACCCGTATCCAGCGCGTTGATAAGCGAACGTATTTCTTCGTTGGCAAGCACCTGGTCTATGCGCTTGCGCTCGGCGTTGAGCGGTTTGCCGCGCAAAGGCAATATTGCCTGAAAACGACGGTTACGCGCTTGCTTGGCGCTGCCGCCCGCGCTGTCACCCTCGACGATGAACAGTTCGTTCTTGCTTGCGTCACGACCCGTGCAGCTTGCCAATTTGCCTACGAGAGTACTGTTGAATATGCTGTTCTTCTGACGGGTGACCTCCTTGGCTTTGCGCGCCGCTTCTCTTACCTTTGCCGAAGCGATAGATTTCTTGATGATGGTCTCGGCGTCGGCGCCGTTCTTGGCGAGCAGCTCGGTAAAGGCGTCCGTCGCAAGCGCTTCGCAGGCGACTTTTGCCTCGACGTTGCCCAGTTTTGTCTTGGTCTGTCCCTCGAACTGCACGTTAGCCATCTTGACGGACATTACCAGCGTTATACCCTCGCGGAAATCTTCTCCCAACAGATTGTCGTCTTTGGCTTTGAGGAAGCCCTTGCTGCGGGCATAGTCGTTGAACACCTTGGTCATAGCCGTTTTGAGACCTGTCTCGTGCATACCGCCCTCGCCGGTGGGTATGTTGTTGACATAGCTGATGAGGTTCTCCGTGTAGTTGGTCGTGTATTGAAAGGCAAATTCCAACTGCAAAGTATCGTTCTTGCCGCTCCAATACAGCGGCGTAAGGTGCAACGGAGCCTTGTTTTCGTTGAGATAAAGCACAAAGTCTCTCAATCCGCCGTTGTAGCAGAACGTTTCGCTCTTGACGTTGCCGTCATCGTCGTCGGCGCGTTCGTCGGTAAGCACAAACGTAATGCCTTTGTTGAGGAAGGCAAGCTCCTTGATGCGCTTGTGTATTACTTCGTAATCCATCTGGACGTTCTTGAAAACGCGCGCGTCCGCAAGGAACGTTATCGTGCTGCCGTGTTCGGTAGTCTCGCCGATCTTGGTCAAGTGGTCCTTGGGCACGCCGCTGAGTACCTTGCCGTTCTCGTCGACGGGGCTGTGAAAGTGTTGCTCGTACTCATAGCCCTGCTTCTTGACATTGACGGTAAGCCAACTCGACAGCGCGTTCGTCACGCTTGCGCCCACGCCGTGCAGACCGCCGCTGAACGCATAATTCTCGTTGTTGAATTTGCCGCCCGCGTGCAGTTGAGTAAACACCACTTCGACGCCGCTGATTTTAAGCTGCGGATGTTCGTCTACGGGGATACCTCTGCCGTTGTCCTTTACGGTGACGCTTCCGTCCTTGTGAAGAGTGACCTCGACCTTGTCGGCATAGCCGTTGCTGGCTTCGTCGACGGCGTTGTCCACTATCTCCCACAACAGGTGATGCAAGCCCGTGCGGCCCGTTGTGCCTATGTACATACCGGGACGCATACGGACGGCGTCGAGACCTTCCAGGACCTGTATGTCTTTTGCTTCGTAAGTTTTGTTCAATTGTTTTTCCTCCGATGAGTGTTGTCGTTGGTTGACGTCCGAAGTGCCTTTTGCGACGCATAAATTTGCAATCGAACAGCACGTTCACTATCCAGCGCCGCGGGCAAGATGCCGCGCTTCGGACAAAATCTCCGAACATAATTATTATATCATAAATAAACTCGCATTGCAAGAGAAATTTTTATATTTATACAGCGAAAATGACAAAATTTCAAATCAAAAAAAGTTTACACAGAATAATTTGTATGTTTATGCAAATCAGGTTATTTTTATACATAGCGTTTGCATATTTATGCAAATTTTGACGAAAAATTGCCGATCCCGTCGTCGTGACGGAATCGGCTTGCAATAATACCGCGCAAAGGCAAAGCGCCGACAAACACGTCCTATTTATCTCGGCGGAACAACCGCTTCTTCTTGGGCGCGTCCGCAACAGGCTCGTCGCCGCCGTCGGGAAGAGAGAGCGCGGGAGTGAGCTTATCCAACCAGGCGAGAACGTCGTCATACACTTCTGCTTTGTTGATTTCGTTCAATATCTCGTGTCGTGCGCCGTCGTATATGTGCGCCGTAACGTCCCTGACGCCGACTTTTTCCGAATAAAATTTTTCCAACTTGCGGACGCCCTTGCCGTAATTGCCGACAGGATCGTCTCCGCCCGCTATCAACAAAATGGGCGTATCGGCGTCGATGACGCTGTATTGCTCCTTTGCATACAGCTTGGCGACGCCCTCCATAAAGGAACGGTAAAAGTTTGCCGAACAGATAAAGCCGCAGCTCTCGTCGCTGTTGTACTTGGCGACTTCGTCCGCGTCGCGGTTAAGCCAGGCATTATGCCCCGAGAACTTCTTCTCATATGCCCCAAAAGACAGCTTGGCAATCAGTTCGGCGGGATATCTGCCGCCGCGATTACGGCACATACCGCGAGCGATCACTCCGCACGCAGTGAAACTCGGTCCCTTGATGTAATTGGATCCGCACAGGATATATCCGTTGACCTCGGGGTGCCGTTCGATAACCGCCTGCGTAACGAAACTGCCGTAGCTGTGCCCCATCATATAGAGAGGCAAGGCGTATTTGTTGCGGCAATAATCCAATATGGCAAGTTGATCCCCGACGTTGTTGCCGAACATATCCCCCTCTTCATAGCCGAGACTGTCTTTATCGGCGGTCAGTCCGTGTCCGCGGTGATCATTCATCACGACGATGTAACCGTGCGCATTGAGAAATCGAGCGAAAGCGTCGTAACGCGCCGAATGTTCCGCCATTCCATGAGCGATCTTCAACGTCGCCTTGGGGCGATCCACTTCATCCCAAGTGTACAGCTGCACTTCTTTGCCGTCGTGCGAGGTAAATCGAGTCAGTTTCATTGCGCACCGCCTTATACGATAGATAGCAATATTGTATTCCATCGCGAACAAAAAGTCAAGGAAACGGATAGGTCGGCAGGATGTTCGACGGTCGGCACACGCGTGCCTGACCCTACGGGCGCAGGGCGCCTTTTTCGACGAAATACGCGGTGAGTCGGTGGGCAGATTGTGCGACGAATGTCCCGACAGGCTTGTTTTGGGTATATTTGCGATACTATGTCACGAATAGTATCCTTGATTTTGTCGATTTTGAGCATTGCAAGGACTTTTTTTGTACAAAAAGCATACACTACCCATATGAGAATTGTATTTACGGGCGGCGGAACCGCGGGACACGTCACGCCCAATCTGGCGCTCATCGACAAGCTGCAAGGCAACGAGATATACTACATCGGAACAAACGGAATGGAAAAACAATTGACGGAAAAATACGTCAATGAGGGGAAAATAAAAAAATATTGCACCGTCACCGCCCACAAATTGCAGCGAAAGGCGACATTATCCAATCTGCTGCTGCCCTTCCGCCTGACAAAAAGCGTCAACGAAGCTAAGAATCATCTGAAACGCATACGCCCCGACGTGATATTCAGCAAAGGCGGCTACGTCGGATTGCCTGTGACGATAGCGGGCAAACAATTGCACATTCCTACCGTGATACACGAGAGCGATATGAGCGTGGGACTTGCCAACAAGCTGTCGGCGCGATTTGCAGACGCGTATCTCGCCGCATTTCCGTGCGATCCGAAAGCTCGACCGGTGGGCGTAATAATACGCGAAGGAATAATGCACGGAGACAAAGCACGCGGGCTCGCCACGACGGGCTTTGACGGGAACAAGCCGATACTGCTCGTTACAGGCGGAAGTCTCGGCGCAAAAGCATTGAACGAAGCCGTCGCCGCCTGTCCCAAACTTGCGGAGCGCTTTAATATTTTTGTAATATGCGGCAAGAACAAACGAATCGGGTGCGAATTTGTGCGGGAAGCGGAATTCATCTCCAACATTAACGACGTATTTGCCGCGGCGGACGTATGTCTCACTCGGGCGGGAGCCAACAGCCTGGCAGAGCTGACACTTGCGCAAGTACCCTTCGTTACCGTGCCGCTTACCAAGCAGTCGCGCGGCGAACAGACGCTGAACGCCAAGTGGTTCACCGAGCGAGGCTGCGGACTGACGGTAAGCGAAGACAACCTCGCTGACGAGCTGTATCGTGCCGTCAACGCCGCTTACGACAACCGCGAAGCCATTCGCGCCAAACAGCGCGCGCAACGAGACCTTTACGGCACCGATCGCGTCGCGGATATCCTGCTCGGCTACGACCCCGTCGCCCACAGCTGACGTATTATATGCTGGGGGGGGAATACTTAAAGCACAGTATTTGACATTGGGTCTGATTTTTTTCGTGCCCTAATCCTATCAAACACATCTTCTCAAATATCATTTGACAATTTTTCTACCTTTCCGTGAATGCAGTCCAACCGAACTTTCATTCCATCGCGAAGCGCACGAGTTGCGAATTTAGTACCCACAAGACAAGGCACCCCAAACTCGCGAGAGAGAATTGCGGCGTGGCAAGTGATACCGCCCTCGTCCGTAATAATTCCGCTAGCCTTTTCAAGCGCGGTAACAAGTTCCGGCGTCGTCATCGAAGTCACAATGATATCGCCTTCTTTTGCCTTTTCTACTTCACAAAAATCACGTACGATGCAAACGCGTCCACAGACTTGACCCGAGCATGCGATATCGCCCGAAAGGACAGTCTCTTCCGTTTCCTCGTACGGCATTAATTCTGCAAGGAGAGAACCAACGGAATTTCCATAATAGGCACGATGATTTCCATTGAAAAAAAGAATAAGTTCTCCGCATTTGCGCTTTGCGATCGTCCCACGATTCGGTTTATGACCATTTTCCATCTCTGCAATTTCATCATAAGTCATATATAACAATTCCGTAAGAGAAACACCCGTTTGCTCCGCAATTGCAGACAGAATATTTTCACGAATATAGAAAAATAGGCGATCACTGTTTTCCGCCGTATAAGTGCGTAGATAGATAAACTCGGCAATCAGCAAAAACAACCGCCTCAGTTCATTAGGCAAATTCTCTGCTTTCAATAAGGAAAAAAACCTTTTCCTCCGTTCGTTCCTTTTTTCTTCTATACAACAAAGCGACTCTTCCGCCTGCTCCATCGTCAACCTGCTAAAACGCCGTTCGACGCTCTCTTTCGTCATATGATTGACCGTTTTTCCGAGCGGAGCGCAAGTCCATTCATATTTTTCAATGTAAGCATCGGCATCGTTTCTTATCTTCGCCCGCAAAAAATCGGCTTTTTCATCGGAATAAAATGTTTTCTTCCATACAGGCGTCAAAACATCCAAAATTTCTTCTGTTTCGTCACCCACTATCGATCGCATTGTCTCCAACAGATAATCATCAGGTCTCATCATAAGCGGAACATAACTCTCGATATATTTTTCAATCGCTTTTCTGTAAGCCGAAAAAAGTTGCGTACTCGTAAGCCCAACACGACCATTTTCTCTTATGCAGTCTGCATATCGTTTTGTCCGCCATACTTGCGCCTTGATTTTACCTATATACCTTTTAAAAAAATCGTCCTTATCGAGTTTTTTCCATATCTGAGTAACGGCAATATCGTTTTCTTCGGAATAAAATTCTCTGCCATTCGCCAATATCCCTTCTGCAATAGGCACCGAAAAGCCAAAAAGCCTCTCTTGGATTTCCTTCTCGGAAGCACAGGCTTGCACAGAGTGTACAAGCGGACAGAAATCCCGATAGACATAAAAATTCCAATTTCTTTTCGGAATCTCCGGTAATGTATCCCCGTATACGGTAATCGGCCGCATCTGCAAAAAATAAAGTTTATCGGAATAAGTCCATTCGATATCAAGCGGACAGCGTTCCGCCTTTTCAAGCCTAATCGCACTACATACAAGTTCCGAACCGTAAGGTACATCCATATACGATGAGTCCTTACGAACGACAACCTTGGATGGAATTACCCTGCCGCTAACGAGCAATTCCCCGCTTCCCACCACGCTTTCAATCACAATCTCCTCGTCGGAAGAGAATGAGCGCGTAAATACGACACCGGAATACTTCCCCGCGATCTGCTTTTGAACAATAATCGCGATTTCACAAGGATGCATGTGAAAGTGACGAGAATACAATTCAACAGTCGACGTATTGGCAGAACCCGCCACCTTCCCGATTGCATCGAGCAAATCTTTAATGCCAACATTCGAAATAGTTAAATATTGACCTGCAAAACTATTATCGACGCTATCCTCGAACACGCTGCTTGAACGCACGCAAAACGAGTCACACTGCAATTTTGCGGCGAACTCCATCAGTTCCACTGCAAATTTGTCATCCAAAACCGTTCCCGCCGTTACAATAAAGAAATCCGGAACTTCACAACCATAATTTATCAACTTTGCGAGTCCCAGCCCCTTACCTCCGACGACAGAGACATCATTCATTGCGCGCTTATCATAAAGAATCATAATTCACGCTGTAAATAACATTTCGTAATAATTTGTTTCGAGGGAGCACCCACCGCATTTCGTGCACCCCTCCTGCATTTTGGGCGAAAGTTCCTTTTGGCGAAGCATCGACCCCACCCGCGCGCTGATCCAAAGGAGATCTTCCGGAGAACAGTTGTTCCTATCGTGATATTCGCAGTCATCCATCGCCTTAAATGGTATGACTGTGGGGATCACACCAATGTCGGTCAATTTTTCGCACTCTGAGACGATATTTTCATTTGGCTGTAACCCGGCAATTAACACACATGAAACATTTCCTCTGCCGAATGTATTGACTGCAACGCGGTAACTTTTGTAATAATGATCATATGATATCGAGGATTTCCCCGGACAGATTTTCTTGCGCAACTCAGGATCCGCAATCTCCAAATTCATAATGAGCGAGGATGCACCCGCCGACCGCAACGCTTCAATACGATATAAATCAGCGGGTGGCGCCAATTCAACCGAAATCGGTGTTTGGGTAAAGGTACGAATACCGGCTATGATTTCCGTAAGATAATCTGCCATTCTGTCAGGACTCCCGTATGTCCCACCACCGATATTGATCGAATATCTATCGGTGATTGCAAACAAGGCATGGAGCCCTTCAATTACTTCTTTGCTCGGAACAACTGTCTGACTACCCGTCGGCTTGATGCTGCAAAACTTGCACTTGGCGCCCGGTCTGTCAAAACAGCATACAAGTGACGGCCAAATTGAGATCACGTAATCAGAATGAGGACGCGCCAAATTGTCGATCACGGTACCTGTCTTAGGCAGATCGTCAAACAGTTTTATTGGGATCCTTTCATCCTCTTCTGTTCTTATATAAAATTCTTCGTCCTTGCCATAAAGATGATATGGCGATACCCCGCTAAAACATTCGGCGACGCTGACACACACGTTGCTACCTGCTATATTGGCATTGACGGCGTGTACAAATCCCTTATCATAGAAATACGGACGGGAGCGTAGAAGTTCTTCGCCCACCTTTTTATCGACATTTACACCATAGCACAACAAGCCCGCTTTTATTTGGGTCAATCGCTTACAATCCATTGTTCATCCTCTCTTATTAAAATTACCAAGCCAACCGCTCAATTGTTTCACTTTTGATTCACGGCTGTCTATCATTTGCTCATGTTTGCTGCCACGAATAATTGTCATATGCAGAAAATCACCATAACGGCGGTTCAAAAATTCCACAAAATTTTCACTTTTATAAAACGAGCAACTAAATGCGTCACAGAATAATATCCGTTCCTGCACACTGTAATGAAATGCGATATGGCTTTGCGCGATCAGCACAATACCTGAAAAGTAAGTCGGATTTTCAAGATGAGACTTCACAACATAAGGACGACTGATAGGCAACATGCCGATTTCGCGCGGAATATTGTCTAACAAATCAAAAATCTCTTCCAAAGTAACATCGACATTATCTATTTTTGCGATTGTATGAGGTCCGAAATCCTTTCCCGACATACCACCTTTCCAAACATGTGACTCGTCAATAGTCGTATCAAGGTACCGTCTTTCCGTACGGATCGGATCGTCCGGCACCGGAACACACCTGAAAGCGGTTTTTAGAATTCCTTTTAATTTAGCTTCGTCGTAATATCCATCATAGAGGAGATCCGCAAAAACGCATCCCCTCTTGGGAAAAGTATGAAGAGTGATATGTCCGCCTTCCAATATAGTGAAAGCACTGATACCGTCGTCCTCACTATCTTTTGCGTAATAGTACGGTAAAAGAAAAGGCGGCATCACGGCATTCAAATGCAATGCGAGTACAATCTCATTAAGAGTGGCGTTCACAGACTTTATATCATCTAAACGGCTTTCGTTGCCTCGGTAAGCGTCGATCATAATATGGTTCATATTATGTTTACCTAACTATTTTTTTATTTTCTGTTTTGATCTCATTCGCGATGTCATCAATCACACGCGTAGGGATCAAAAAGGGATTAATCCACCAGCTTTCACTCGAACCATAGCGAAGAGGAATGCAAAAATAAGTTCCAGGACGATAGTTCTCTTCTGTCAGTAAAGTAACAACTATGCTCGACTCCCCGTCGTTTGAATTTTCCGTCGGAATCGGAACGCGGTATGTGCATTTTTTCAACTGATCGCGGTCGATATTTTCACTGTAATAGGAGACAACGTAAGGATAAATCGGATCACAGTCCTTATCTTTCAACTTGCCATTATCCTCGTTCCACAACCCCTTTCGGTCGTAATCTTCATTATAAATAAGGAACAAAAAGAAATCACGAAAATAGTCGAGCCATTCAAGATAAGAAGGATCCGTATAATATTTGTCAGAAAATCCTTCCAGCATCCGAAATATATCCGATTCTTCACCATTAGCGAGTTTGATGCTTGCAAAAAATTTCAATTTAGAAACATCGCAAATGTAATTCCGTGTAATAAGGAATTTAAGATCACGCGCCTCTTCACTGATATTAAAACTTCCGTTCATGGCAAAACTATTATACTGTCCGCAGAGCGCACAAAAACCATCATAGAGCTGACTGAGAGTATTTTTCTTGATCTTTTCATATTGTTCTCTCGCGCCCCTTTTAAATGCTCCCAAACATTCTTTGCGGTATTTCCCAATCCATTCGCGTTCACTGTTCTTGCTATCCTCTTCTTGATGATCGTCCTCACCCATTGTCGTTTCTCCACGAACCATCAACATTCCGGAAGAAGGTTTTTCTTCCATAAGATCGATTTTTTTCTTCGCATAGCTGTCGAGTCCCTTATAAAAGATTTGAAGGAAACAGAACGTATTGCTGAAAATTTCAATCAAAGCCCTTTTGGCGACTGTACACTCATGGATATTTACCCGCTCATCCTTATATTGTTTCAGAACATTAAGGCAATTACAGATATTATCATATTTTGATGTAAGGTTCTCTTCGAAGGGATTAGGCAAGCCATCATCGTTATCTCCGATGAACTTCATCGCTTGGAGCACTTTGCATACGCGAAGTTGGATATATTTCGCATTCAAAGAACGTTTGCTTTGTTTCGCATCCTGTTCAATTGCAGCCACCTCTCGTTCATATTGGTTGAGGCGCTCAACACTCTCTCTGCCGCTACAACGCCAACCGATATTTTTCATAATATTATAGAAAATAGATTCGTCGTCTAAGATCTGCTCCAAAAAATCGCTGAAACCCATCTCCACTAGCATAAGCGTAACGATATTGTCCCAATAAATATCCGAGGCATCGTACCGTTGCACATTGGCAACGATCATTGGAAAGCGTTGCTTACAAATGGAAAAAAGGACTTGGCGCTTACGGGGCATATTTTTGAGAGCGTCACTGATAACTAGCGCAAAGTCACGCAAGTTTTTATAATTAAAAGTCAAAAATTTGCGTGTTTCCCGAAGTTCATCATTATCAAGGACATCTTTTCCGGAAGAAAAGACGTCATTTTTTATTTCATTGGAACGAATCCTCGCTTCGCTTTCCCCGTCAAAAGAACGATATATATGCTGTATCTCTCCGTTAAACGCAGAGGTCTCAGCGAGCATATAAAGCATAATGCGCGGAGAGGATTCGACAGTATCGTCTTGTCCTGCCAATCTCGCTTGCATACGACGCAATTGGTCCTCCGTGACAATGAACTTGTCATTGGAAAACTTATTTGGATAAAGAATTTTATGTTCTTTCGGGTTTAGATCGTATTCAATGGAAAAATCCTCATCATCATCGAGACGAACATCGGCGGGATAACCAATCTTTATCGCTCGGAATATCATAAAAGCATCCAACAGCTTATAGCAAAGCCTGTTACACTCCTCTTTGGGATACTTCGGATTTAATTCATTGTGCTTAAATGATGCATTACGGATAAAATCACGCACGCGTTGGAGTGTGAGACCAATGTCATCCCCCTCGATTGCCTGATTGAAGAGTAATCCAAAACGACCGCTTACAAGGTTTCGAGCCTTTTTGAGCCCTACCCAAAGCTCAATTAGAGAAAAAATTTGAAGATCGAGGGTAATATCCTCATCCCCTAGCGCGCTTTGAAAAAGCTTTGAATAGCGTGCCTCCTTAAAATCGCGAATATGCTCAGGATAGCCCCAACTCTTCTCTTCATCCGCCGAAGCAGCGTCCAATTGCCTCCAACGTGTCAAAGCAATTGTATAGGCAAGGTTCACAATCGAACGCATGACACGTATAATACCACCTCTGTTAATGTATGTCGAGCACAACTTAACGTTCGGTTTTTGGTTTATTTTGACGCCAAAAAGGATAGCACGCGCTACGGGATCGGGAACGGTATCGAGAAAAAGCTGCATGACAGTCTCGTCATTTGAAAAATCTATTTCCTCGGATTCATTGTTCCAGGTAATCTTTTGTTCCATTTCTTTCTCCTTCAAAACTCAATCTCTTGCAAGGATTTCTGCAAGCTGTTCATATTTTTTCTTCAAAAGTTTCTCTTTTTCGGTAAGCGCTTCCTCCTTATAAAGAAGAAATTCTTGCCATTTAAAGCGCTCGATTTCGGGAAGTCCAAAGTCGTCAACTTCCGCCATCTCCGAATTGAGCGTATAGCCCAGGATGCATTCATCAACATTTTGAATATCTTCCACAATGTCTACAATCCTGTTTTTTGTACGACTACGCAAACGGTCGAGTTCATCCACAGCTCGTGCATAGTTCGGATCGGACTCGGAGACCACGTTGGCGGCAACGGAAGTAGGCAGGAGAATGATTTCGCGACGCATATTGTTTTTGGCTTTCTTAATCTCACGAGGGATTTTATTACGAAGGTAGTCATATGTTCCCAATCGAAATTGGAGCGATGGTCTCATACATACAACTGCACACTGCACAAAGGAGAACGTCGTGACCGTGGACATTTGGACGCCCGAAGCACAGTCAAATACGATCGCCTTAGGCTGATTTCCCTCATCAAAAGATTCTAATTCCATGATGAGCGTCTGCAACGGGGAATTCTCCTTGAAACTGCGAAAATCATCATCCGAAATAGTTCCGGCATTTTCGTCTGCTCCACAAAAAAGCACACTTTCATTATCTTCCAGCCCCAGGTCGTTGCCGACACGCTGAAAATTCTTCTCATTGAAATATTTATCACTAACTGAACTAACCAACCCGCGTCTTAAACGTTCATTGAACTCTTCAAAATCATCGACGAACAGATTGCGAGAAGAATAAGCAAGTCGTTCGGAATGTCGTCCATAATTGGGGCGGAAAATACTTGTTAGACCCATACTGTCAAGATCAATATCAAATACGAGAATTGGTTGCTGTGCCGTTGCTCCGAGTTTCTTAGCAAGATACGGCAAAGCATTGTAACATGTGGTCGTTCTGCAAGCACCACCCTTATAAGAATTGAATGAGATAATTTTCATAAGCATCCTCTTTTATTTTTTTAATTCTTCATTTGATTTTTCCATATACGGTTCATATTCAATTCCGTGTTTACGCGCATCCAAACGTTCGGCGTAATTCTTAGAGATAACCTCGTTTTTAACGGACATGGGCACAACCATGTCGTCATAATGGCGGATGCTCGTTACGTCATCCAAGTCGAAAATACCGTTAAACGCTAACTCGAAAAGCTCTTGAAGTGCAAGAGATTCCTTGAAAGTTTTAAGATAATATTCTCTCGCTTCGGAAGAATCATCTCCTGTAATATTTGCACGAAGGTTATCACCATAAGCGCGAATCGCCGGAATATTTGCGTCAATAAATTCGCCGCCATTCCTTGCAAGAAGACTATCAAGTTGATACTCGCCGTTCTTAACTTTATTGTTACCATTTAGCTTATTTAAGACAATCTGCGAAAGCATTTCGGTAAGATATCTCTTAGTTTCTTCACGAATCCACTTACGGATGGTATCGCCAATCGCCCGACTGTTCTCGATTTTTTCAAGTGTTTGATCCCTCTGTTCAAGGAGGTCCGCGCGTTGCTCCTCCATTTTCTGTTTATAATTTGCCAGATCGCGAGCCCGTTCCTCTTCCATTCCGTCGATCTTTTTTTGAAGTTCGTCAATCCTGCTCTTGTACACCGTACGAATCAAATCGACGTTCTGGCGCGTGACTTCAAGTACAATGCGTTTGAAACTGATTAAACTATTATCCGTTCCCATTGCCTTCTCAACAGAGAATGCACCTGTTTCCACGTCGATTGCATTTATTACATTGCTGCCAATGCTTCTTCTTATCCCATTGATTGCTCTAAGTCCAAGCTCGTATTTCTCATAATAATCGAAGTAATCATATGCTATCGCTTCACAGTTGCGAACCGTTGAGTTCATATCTATGCCGTCCGAATTCCACAGCCATTCGTAATCCCAACTGTTTTTTTCGGGGACGAATTGAAGATATCTCGCTTCGAGAATAGAGTTGAACAGATTTTCAATATCCGATTGCGGATATTTCGTAAGCGCATTCACGATCATTATCTTTGAAGAGAGCAACATTGGACGAAGATAGTTGACCGCAATATTCGCTTTGTTCAGTTTGGAAATATTGACGAGTTCGGTATTGACATCGAGCTGTGAAAACATTATATAATCGGTATCGACGATCCCGAGACGCTGGTTGTTATCGAAATTGCGGAACATGATCTGAACTTGGTCAATAGCATCCTTCGTCGCGTTAAGATAATCGCGATATTCGGCGATTTTCATTAGAAGCTCAGGCTCCTGCGTTTCAAGATATTTCTGAAACACGCGGGCAGTTTCATACCACATTCTCCACTTTTTATTATCTGAATAATCGTTCGACATGAGCGGGTGCTTTTCGAGAAGTGGTTTCACCGCCTCGTTAAAATCACATTGATATTTCACGAAGTATTTCAGTTCGGCGGCATACTCGCTGAGCGTGATTTTTTTATCACCGTTTGCCTTTTTTGGACGTTCTTTCTTGCCGGAAAGTTCCGTTTCGAATTGTTCGTAGTATTTCGCCGCCAACTCGTAATTATCCATAAAACAACGTATGACGATTTCCTTCTCGTTATATCCGTACATCGTAATCATGGCGACATAGAGGGGATTGAAGAGTGCTGACGAACGATTACTGCTTGCAATCTGGTCATAATCCGTTTTGGTATAAACATACTTTACCGAATCGCCTTCGCGCACGGAACCGGAATAAAAGATATTGTGTCCATATTCCGTCTTTGCGCGGTCATATACATTGAACGCCGTCTTATAAATAGAACTAAACGCGCGATTAATGAGTCCCTGATGATGCAAAATGATTTCGCCGTAACGATCCACCTCATTGGTAAAATCTTCATCGCGTTTCATCTCATCTTCCTGCGTGAATGCATCCTCGAAACGTCCGAGTGCCTCAGCGACTGAATAGGTGTCGTTCAACGTAGCCGCGCGCGATGTAAACGTAAACCCCCACCCAACGAATTCCATCGACTCGATATAATCAACAATCATGACGAGAATCTTTGCAACATGCTCCACGGTTTTTTGCATAAGATCGACACCATTAACCGTGAGCTCACTCTCTTCAAAGGCTATCATTTTCCGACTGTACGCCCGACGAAAATAAATCAATGTAGTAAGAACGGTCGTGGCAGAAAGAGTAAGCGGTTCAATTTTTCCATCTGCCGTCCCAAAAATGGTTTTGCAGTCGCCTAAACTAATATACGGCGTGATATCGTAACCAATCTCTTCAATATGCTTGATGATATTATAAACCCCCGTCAGTATCCTCTGCCTGTCCAACTGCGCAACCTCGTTCTCACTCTCATCGACATTGAGATTACCGAAATTGTAAATGGCAAGGAGCGCTTTCACTGTATTACAGTAGTCCAAAAACCTCGTATCACAATCGCCTTTGAGCGTATCAAACTGCCGGACGAGCGCGGAGCGAATATCTTCGGAAATTTTGGTGGACTTTTCCTCCCATTCCGTATTTTCTCTCGCATCGATACCCTTAATAATCTCATTCAAAAATTTTTCGAAATCTTGAGTGTTTATGTTTCTTTTTCCCGCCATTTTATTTTTTCTCCTTTATTTTTTCTTGGTCAAAAATTAATGTAGCATTATCGGGCACTTGTCCCAAAAACACAACCTCTTTTAGTCTCGTGCATGACGCAAATGCCCGCATTCCAATCCGCTTCAAAGTTACAGGAAAAACAATGCGACGCAGAAAAGAATCCATGAATGCCCCCTCGCCGACACTTATTAGCCCATCTGCGAAAATTAACTCTTCCGCCTCACATCCGTAAAATGCATTCGAGGCAATCATGCGTGCCGACGGAAGTATGGCATCATTTGCCAACGCACTGCCAAATAATATTCCATTGACAACAAACGGCTTTCCGTCTCCGGATACCAAATTTGTATAATTAAACGCCGAGTTATCCACATCGATAATACCCCGCATCCCATCAACGCGACTTAATGCGCTGCATCCCAAAAATGCTCTGCGACCGATTCTTTCAACTGAATCCGGGATATAAACCGTTACAAGATCGGAATTATTTCGAAAAGCGCCGTCGGCGATAGCTTGTACAAATCCCGGAATCTCAACAAAGGAATCATGCCCGACATATTTCTCCAAAACCTTTCCACCCGAATCAAAATGAAATTCCGTAGGATCATTCTTAAAACATATCACTTCCGGTGGGAGATAGGAAAGCAACTTTTCGAATGCATACGACTCTTGCGGATATCTATTAAGGAAAACCGTCTGTAATTCTCCAACGCCAAGCTCATATAAAGCTGATCCCTTCTCCTTATCCAAGGACAAGCAGTATTCGTCCAAAGCGAATGGAATAAGAGGGCGCTCCGTCGACGTCATAAGATTGATTTCTTTTTTCACCTGCGGAGATTGTAGCGAATGTATACTTTCTACCAGTATAAACGCCGAGGCATCGAGAAGCTTTTCGACGATCTGTTCTTTCCAACTTCCAGAATGCATATCTTCCCGATCCATCCAACAACAAACACCGCAAGCGCCGAGATACTTATAGAGACGCTCACAGATATCCACATCTGACGGATGATTACTATGACTGATAAAAACAAATCTTTGTTTCATTTTCATTTCTCCGAAACTCGAAAAATAACGAAAAACAACATTTTTTATTGTTATTATAGCATATTCCGCATCATATTTCAAGGTTTCAACGGTCATTTTTCAAAAGAGCGAAAAAAAATTACCTCGGAAGCGGTTCCGTACAAAAAAAAGAACGAATATCAATTACTGTGTAAATATGAAACATCAACAATATAAACCATAACTCCCATTTAGCAGTTTAAAAAAACACTCAAATAAATATTTACAGCAATAAAGTATAATAATCTTCAAAAGCGTGCTACTAAATTCTTTTGTTTTTTTAGTAGTAGCCCCCACCACCATACCAAAAGTTAACAAAACTTTTAGGGTATTTTTTGATCAAGCTATATCACGTTTACCGACAATCCTGCTTATGCTAATTGCGTAAAAGGAAAAACTTCGGAAATTCTCAATTTCGGAAGTTGCTTTTCTCAGCATTATACCGTCCATAGAAAATGTATTTATTGTTTTTATTAGAAAGTAGGTGAACGGGATACCGAACGTATAAAAACTGCCGTTAGCATCGTCTTTCTCTTTCGGAATGTTTTATCGCTTGCATACAAGGATGCACTGTTCTCCCTATATCAGTGTGATCTGACGTTCGTTTTCAAATTTTTTACATTACTCCTTCTCTGTTCGTACCTGCTTTGTATGCAAAAATGTCGGGCTACGCAAAACGGAGACAGTTTTCTCGATATCCTCGGCGACAGATATTTTCTTGCACGCCCGTTCGGCAAGATTTATTCGTATTGAGATATTTTGTTATGCCACAAGTACAAAAGCACTGCGTTGTCCGGCTGTATATGCTCGATAAATTTGTTCTATGTTGTCCAACAGATGCCGCGCTGCTATGCACCGCTGCGACCGGCGTTTGAAAAAATATTCAACAATATGCGGTAAAATGCTTGACTTTTACGAAAATGCGGAATAATATAATAACAGTTGAACAATTCTTCAACTGTTTGTCGAATAAAGGAGAAGATTATGGATTCGGATTTGATCTGCGAAGATAACAAAATTCACGACGAGGTATGCGAACAAGTAACCGTCGATATGCCGGACGAAAACGAGCTGTACGACGTTGCGGAGCTTTTTAAGATATTCGGCGATTCTACGCGCATACGGATATTGTCGGCTCTTGCGCAAGCGGAAATGTGCGTTTGCGATATCGGCGCCGTTCTCAATATGACCAAATCGGCAGTTTCTCACCAGCTGCGCATACTCAGGCAGGCAAAACTCGTCAAAAACAGGCGCAACGGAAAAGAAATATTTTACAGTCTTGACGACGATCACGTGCTGAGCATAATCAATCTGGCGCTTGAACATATAAAGGAGTAACTTATGAAAAAGATAATTGCAATGGAAGATCTGGATTGCGCCAACTGCGCAGCCAAAATGGAACGAAACATCGCGCAAATCGAGGGCGTAAAAAACTGCAATATAAACTTTATGCTGCAAAAAATGACGTTGGAATTGGACGATGAGAACTATACGGAAATTCTGCAAAAAATAAAGGCGACGGTCAAAAAAGTCGAACCGGATTGCAGACTGAAAATCTGAGTTATGTCAAGAAATAAAAAAGCATTGATAAGGATTGGCGTGGCGCTCGGAGTTGTCGTTGTATCGCTGATACTCAAATACACTATCCACATCAATATGTGGATCGAGCTTGGACTGTTTGCCGCGGCATATCTCGTCGCGGGATACGACGTACTATGGAAAGCTGTCGCCAACATTGCCCATGGCAAAATTTTTGACGAGAATTTTCTTATGACTATCGCCACTGTCGGAGCATTTGTGATAGGAGAATATGCCGATGCCGCCGCAGTGATGATACTGTATCAGATAGGAGAAGTATTTCAGCGGTACGCGGTCGGCAAAAGCCGCAGGGATATCGCGGCGTTGATGGATATTCGTCCGGAAGAGGCCACCGTATTGCGTAACAACGAGGAAATCGTATTGCATCCGTCCGAAATATCCGTCGGCGAGACTTTCGTTGTAAAAGCGGGAGACAGAATACCTCTTGACGGCACGGTATCCGAAGGGGAATGCCATCTCGACACCTCTGCCATAACGGGAGAAAGTCTGCCGAGGCATATAGGGGCAGGCGACGCCGTCATATCCGGCTGTATCAATCTGGACGGAGTACTGTATATTACCGCAACGGGGACATACGACGACAGTACCGTGGCTAAGATACTCGATCTGGTGGAAAACGCCTCATCCGAAAAGGCGCCCGCAGAGAACTTTATCACAAAGTTCAGCAAATACTACACTCCTGTTGTGGTTTGTCTTGCAATATTGGTCGGAATACTGCCGCCGCTGGTAACGGGCAACTACGCAGATTGGGCATATTGGAGCATATGGCTCAAACGCGCGATGATGTTCCTCTTCGTTTCGTGTCCGTGCGCATTGGTTATTTCCGTGCCGTTGGGTTTCTTCGGAGGAATTGCCGCGGCAAGCAAACGCGGAATACTTGTCAAGGGGAGCAACTATCTGGAATTGCTTGCGAAAGTAAACGTCGTGGCTTTCGATAAAACGGGAACTCTCACCAAAGGCAACTTTGCCGTAACCGATGTATATCCGCGCGAACAACGCGATCAAGTATTGCAACTTGCCGCCGTTGCCGAGCAGTACAGCAATCACCCGATTGCCGTTTCCATTGCCAAAGAGACCGTCGCTCCGCTCAAAGCGAGCGTATCGGAGATCGCGGGCAAAGGATTGCTCGCGCAAGCGGAGGACGGATCGACGATACTGTGCGGAAACGCCCTGTTGATGAAGGACAACCATATCGAATGTCCCCCGGTCGACGGCGGCACCGTGGTATATGTCGCACAAAACAATATATTTAAGGGATATATCGTGATCGAGGACGAATTAAAACAAGACTCTGAGGACGCCATATCTCAACTGCACCGCAACGGCTGCACCACCGTGATGTTGACCGGCGACAACGCTATTACCGCGCGGCGAGTAGCGGAAACGCTCGGAATAGACGAATACCGCGCGGAATTGCTGCCTCAAAACAAAGTAGAAGAACTCAAAAAGCTCAAACAAAACAACAAGTCGAGAGTGGCGTTTGTCGGAGACGGCATAAACGACGCGCCCGTGCTTGCCTCGGCGGACGTCGGAATTGCCATGGGTGCTATGGGCAGCGACGCCGCTATCGAAACCGCCGACGTGGTATTGATGCAGGACAACCCCACCGCCATCGCCACAGCCAAACACATCGCGAAAAAGACGCTTAATATCGTCAACGAAAACATCGCGGCTTCGCTTACTATCAAAATTGCCGTATTGATATTGACTCTATTGGGGATATTGGACAAACTTGCATACGGACTCGGTATGATAGTAGCCATTCTTGCAGACGTGGGCGTGTGCGTGTTGGCGATACTGAACTCTATGCGAGCAATGATCGTCCGAAAACAAGCAAACAAACAAATAAACAAATAAACAGATGTCAAAAAATCCTCTTGCGAAATTGCACAAGAGGATTTTTTTAGGCGCGTTTCATAAGTTCTTCTTTGTTGAATTGCAAAGTATACAGTTCATAGTAACGTCCCTTGCGACGAAGCAATTCGTGATGATTGCCCTGTTCTACTATTTTTCCGTCGGAAAGCACGATAATATTGTCGGCGTGTTGGATCGTGGACAGCCTATGTGCAACGATGAGCATCGTTCCGATATTCATCATCTTGCCGAGACTGTCCTGAATGAGCAATTCCGTCTCGGTGTCGATATTTGCCGTCGCCTCGTCAAGTATCATCACCTCGGGACGGTGAATGATGGTCCGTGCAAAACTGAGCAACTGCCGCTGTCCCGCGGAGAAGTTGTTGCCGCGCTCACGTACTTCCTCGTCCAAACCGCCGGCCAACTTGTCTATAAACTTATCGGCATTGACGTATTTGCACGCCTCCCGAACCTGCTCGTCGTCGAATTCGTCTCTTAGCACGATATTGCTGCGAATAGTCCCGGCAAAAAGAAATACATCCTGCAACATCTGACCGAAGTGCCTGCGCAAAGAGGATATCTTGATATGGCGAATGTTGATACCGTCGAGCAATATCTCGCCCTTCTGAATATCGTAATTGCGGCACAGCAAAGACAATATCGTCGTTTTGCCGCTGCCCGTTGCGCCGACAAAAGCCACGGTGTCCTTGGCATTGACGTGGAAACTTACTCCCTTCAACACCCACTCGCCCTCATTGTAGGCGAACCAAACGTCCTTGAACTCGATCTCTCCACGTATCGTCTCCAATTCGACAGCGTCCTCTTCGTCCACCACGTCGGGGACGATATCCATTATCGTAAATATCTTTTCCGCCGACGCAAACGCCGATTGCAGTCGGTGAAATTGTTCTGCCAAATTCTGTATGGGGTTGAAAAATCTCGAAACAAACATATAAAACGCAACTATGGTCGCGCCGTCGACTATCTGTCCGAGTATCGCATGACCTTCAAGCGCGCCCTTGGATCCGAGGAAAAACAGACACAGCACCGATGATATATACAGCATATATACAACCGGACGGAAAATACCGAAAACGAATATTTGTCCGCGTTGCGCACGATAAAGCGTGTTGTTCTTTTCATCGAACTCCCGCATCTTGCGCTCTTCGCGATTGAATACCTGTATTATCTTCATACCGGACAAATGCTCGGAAAGATATGTGTTGATATCCGTAGTTCCGTTCTTTACCCGACGGTAAGCGCGACGGGAAAATTTGCGGAATATCACCGTAAACAGCACTATGAAAGGCACGAAACACAGAACCATCAGCGTGAGCATATAATTGATGAACAGCATTGCCACCAACACGCCGAGTATCACAAATATGTTCTTGACAAGGTTGACCAACATCCCCGTGAACATCATGCTGATGGCATTGGTATCGTTAGTAACGCGCGTCACCAATTTGCCGACGGGAATATGAGACAGTTGCGCGTGAGACAGGCTCTCTATGTGAGTGAAAGCGTCTTCTCTCAAACGAGAGATGATCTTTTGACCCGTCTTTTGCAAAACGATAGCCTGTATATATGTACCCACAAGCGACCCGATAAGAATAGCCGCATACACTATCACGCGCCACAGAACGTCGTCTTTGTATACAAAACCTTCCTCCGCCTGGATTATCTTTTCTATGCGCGATATGAGAATGGGAGACAGTATGTTGTACGAAACGGACAGCAACATAACCAGACCGACAATGACGAAATTGAACCAATACGGCTTGGCATATCGGAGCAAACGCTTCATCAATTCGCCGTCTTTCATATTGCGCTCGAAGCCCATAGACTCTTTCTTGTCCTTGACAAGAGCATATGCTATGATGAGCGCCGCGCTGAATACGCCGATAATCGCGCCTACTATCAGAAGAGGCAGATAATCTTTCATATTACAGTCCCTCCTCTTCTTCCAACGCCTGCAACTCGACCATCGTCTTATAGTCGACGCACCGTGACATCAGTTCGTCGTGATTGCCCACGTCCACCACCTTGCCGTTGTCCAACAACACTATCTTGTCCATTCCGCGCACAGTCGAAATACGGTGAGCGATAAGTATGGTAGTCTTGCCGAGACGGGTTTCGCGAAGATTGTGCAAAATTGTTTTTTCCGTGTCCGTATCCACTGCGGATACCGAATCGTCGAGAATCAATATAGAAGCGTTCTTCATCAATGCGCGGGCAATGGATATACGCTGTTTTTGCCCTCCGGAAACGGTGACTCCGCGCTCGCCCATAACCGTCTCGTAACTGTGAGTAAACTTGGAGATATTGTCGTCTATATCGGACAACTTTGCCGCGGCAACAACGTCTTCCAAAGAAGCGTCATCCGTTGCAAAAGCTATGTTGCGTTCGATTGTATCGGAGAACAGAAAGTTGTCCTGAGGCACATATGCGCAGAAATCGCGCAAACTTCTGACCGCGATCTCATTGACGTCCTTGCCGTCCACAAACAACGTTCCGTCCGCCACATTGTAACAACGCAAAATCAAATCCGCCACAGTCGTCTTGCCGGAGCCTGTTTTGCCTATTATGCCGACGTTTTCTCCCGCGTTGATCTTAAAGCTCACGTCAGACAACGCGTCGTAATCGGACCCCGGGTAGCGAAAAGTCAAGTTGCGGAATTCTATCGCACCATCAACCCGTTGCAAAGAGGCGGCGCCTTCTCGGTCGGACACATCTATACGGGTATCCAACAAATCGGATACGCGCCGCAAAGACGCTTTGCCGCGAGAATGCATCTCTATCAATTCCGTTATCGCCATTACGGGCCAGATTATCGAGTTGAAATACCCTATAAATTCCATCAATTGTCCCGCGGTAAATGTCCCCTCGGCAACCAGATAGGAGCCGTAGCCCAACACTATACATATGACCGATTCGACAAAGAACGTAACGCAGACGTTCAACAAAGTGCTGATCCTCGTATACGCCACGTTGGCGTCCTCGTTGCGCTTGTTCAACCACCTGAACGCAAGCAGCTCTTTGAATTCCTTGACAAAAGCCTTGATTACCGCAATGCCGCTGAAACTCTCCTGCGAAAAATCCGACAAATCGGAAAAAGCCTGTTGACGGGTATTCCATTTCATCGTCATATATTTGCCCACGATCAGACTTACGGCAACCATAAGCGCCATGGGAATAAGCGAATACAGCGTCATTACGACATCCATACGAAACATCTTGTACAGGCTGAGTCCGCCCAAAAACAGCGCGTCGAACGTCATCATAATGCCGTTGCCGAAACAATCCTGCACCGTTTCGAGATCGTTGGTGAACAAGGACATCAGGTTGCCGATCTTTTCTTTGGAATAGAATTCGCATGACAGCTGTTCGCAACGCGCGAACATACTGCGGCGCAGATCCCGCTCTACTCTTATACCGGAACCGAACAGACATATACGCCAGGTAAAACGACCCAATACGATAAAAATTATTATGAAAAACATCGGAACGCATATCTCGTCCCAGACAAATTGCATATTGAAATTGTCCAATTTTCCGTCAACGCCGTCCACTACCATACGGTACATCTCGGGTATAAGCATCTGCGCATAGTCTACGGCAACAAGCGCCGCCAAACCGAGCAATATAAGCAGCGCATATTTCAAATAAAATTTGTTGATGTATTTGCCGAAAATCATTTGTTCCTCAAAATAAACAGCTTAGCATATCAGTATATCATTTGATAATTATATACGTCAAATAAAACAATCCAATAAAACAAAAAAATCCCGAAAATTTATCGTACGGTTATCCGACAGTACGTTTCGGCTATGCCGTTACAGTATGAGCAACTCGCCGAGACTCTTCAACGGAGAAAAACTGTGAGATATGTAACGATAGCACAGCTGCAAAGCGTCTTTCAGAACTTCGAGAGTAAAATTGAGATTTTTCAGCTTGTCATACGGCATAGTCTCTACCATTTTACAAACGGCGAGCGTACGCGGCGTAACGGCAAGGCTCTCCGCGGTACGGCACCCTTCGCAAACGATTCCGCCGCGTTGCAGATCCAGGAACATTTTTCTGTTCTTCTCTCCGCAGACGGCGCAACGGTCGAATTGCAATCCCAATCCCTCCAAGGCGGTAAAGCCCAACAGATAACGCAATGTAACCGTCATAGGTTCCGTGCCGTCGGACAACGCCGTCAACGCTTTGAGCGTTTCCACGAACACGTCCGGTTCCGATTGTCCTTCCTCGGTGTAATCGGCGAGACATTCCGCAACGGTACATGCGGCATAGTAGACAGCCACATCTTCCCGCAGTGAATAAAAACTTTCCAATTGGTCGCAAGTTTTGAGAGTAAATCTATCCTCCGCCTTGGACAGTTCGTACAGCCCGAAACAGAATTGGTCCGCGGCAAATTTGAGCTTGGCAGTACCCTTGCGCACTCCTTTGGCGTGAACAGTAATTTTGCCGTACTCAACCGAGTACAGCAAAATCAGTTTGTCATTTTCCTTGTAATCCGTTGCTTTGAGGACTATGCCTCTTGTCGTCACGTCCATCTTCCGTCAGTTCCTTGTACAGCAGGTAATAAACGGGGTTACCCGTCTCACGAAATAACTTCCAAACGGTGTCTTTCATGCAAACCTCCTTTTAATAAGTTTGCGTAAAAAACAGCCGATATATACAACAAATTATTTACGGCGATTGGAGTAGCCCAATTCGTTGAGCATAGAGGGGTTGTTGCGCCAATCTTCCTTTACCTTTACCCAAAGCGTCAGAAAAACCTTTGCTTCCAATAATTTTTCGATACTTTCTCGGGCATGAATGCCTATGGATTTGATCATCTCGCCGTGCTTGCCGAGAACGATGGGCTTGTGAGACGCCTTCTCCACTATCACCGTTGCGTCGATATCCCAAGCGGAACCGTTCTGCTGCATTTTGTTTACAGCCACTCCTATTCCGTGAGGGATCTCGTTATCGCAAGCCAACAGCACCTTTTCTCTTATTATCTCGCTCACGGCAAAGCGCTGAGTTTTGTCGGTAACGTCATCTTCTTCGAAATACATTTCCGTGCCCGTAAGATATTTTTTGAGCGCTTGTTTAAGTTCTTCGACGCCGTTATTTTTCTTTGCCGAGACGCAATATATTTCGTTTATGCCCTCTACGCCGTTAAGTTTGTCAAGTTCCGGCATAAGCCTTGCGGGTTGGGATATATCTATCTTGGTAACCGCAACCACGATTGGAGTCCCTTGCTTGCGGTATTTGCCGATCTGACCGATCTCCCTGTCGTCTATTCCGTCGTGTCCGTCGATGACGACGAGGATGCAATCGACATCCTGTACGGCGCTGTCAATACTTCTTAGCATATAGTCTCCGAGCGCATTTTTGCTGTGCAGAAACCCCGGAGTATCCACAAATACCATCTGACTGTCGGCGTCGGTCCATATGCCCATTATCTGCTCGCGCGTGGTTTGCGGCTTGGGGGATACAATGGAGACTTTTTGCCCGACAAGAGAATTGAGCAACGTGGATTTGCCCGCATTCGCTTGCCCGACGATAGCAATAAATCCCGTTCTCATCTTATATCCCTTGTAACGCGCAACTTTGTAAGTATCTCATCCTGAATGGCGTTCATTTCCTTTTCATCGGCTTGATCGACGTGGTCGTAACCCAACAAATGCAACAACCCGTGCAACGAAAGGAAACAAAGTTCACGTTTCAGACTGTGACCGAAACTTTTGGCTTGCTCTTTGGCGCGGTCGAAACATATTATGACGTCGCCTATATTCAGCTTGCCCGTCCCCGAATTGACGGCGTCCGAAGGAAAATTCGCTGAATCCAACTGCCGTTTGCCGAGATCCAGAGTGGGAAAGGACAGTACGTCCGTCACATCGTCAATGCCGCGGAACTGCCTGTTGAGCTTGCGGATATCTTCGGGATCCACTATCGAAAGGGACATCTCTATCTGCCGCGAAGGTTGTTTGAGATATTTAAGCGCGCCTTCGAGGACGTGCTTGATTTTGTGTTTGTGAATGCCTACGTTGGTAAAATATATTGTCATTTGTCACCGTTCAATCGTACATCGGGATAGGATACGCGTTTGTGTCTTATACCCGCAAAGGTTGTGATTATCGTACTCTTGACTATGTCGAGTTCTTTCAAAGATATATCGCAATCGGAGAATTGTTCGAAAGACATTCTCTCCGCGACGATATCGTCGACGATCTTTTCCGCCTTACTCTTGTCTCCGCCGGACCGCAAAGCCGCTTCCGCCGCGTCGCAGATCATCAATATGGCGGATATCTTATTGGTGGGTTTGGGACCGTCGTAACAATATCCGTCATACGGAAGATCTCCGTCGGTGTACTTCTGCGCTTTCAGATAGAAGTACTTGATGGGCATCGTGCCGTGGTGCTCCACTATTGCGGATTGTACTTCCTTGGGGAGACCGTATTCTTTGGCAATGGCAAGTCCGTTAAGCGTGTGATATTTGATCATATTTACGCTTGCTTCGGGCGTCATACTGTCGTGCGGATTTATACCGCTGAATTGGTTCTCGGTGAAATAGCTCGGGTTCTTCATCTTGCCTATATCATGGTAATACGCGGCGGCACGAGCCATAACGGCGCTTTGTCCTATCGCCGCGGCGCACGCTTCGACATAAGTGGCAACGGTAAGGCTGTGATTGTAAGTTCCGGGCGCCTTCTCGAAAAGTTTACGCATAAGCTCGCTGTCCGAAGTCGCTATCTCCGAGAATCGGAAAACAGAACTGACGTTGAACAGCTTCTCGAATAACGGCACCAATACGAACATGCACATTACGCCTATTATGCCGCTTGCAAAGGCACACGCAATCTTGATACCGTATACCACCCACGACCACTCGTCGCTGAACATAAGATAGCTTATCGTTGCGCAGAGGACGGAAATAAAGCCCAACACTACGCCCACTACCAAATAACGCGAACGACGATAATGCTTACCCAATACAAACGAAGCGAACACGGCTTCGATTACGCCGCTGAACAGCAGGTAAAAGAAATTCTCCGTCGCCACCGTCGCCGATATCTGCCAATTGATATCCTGCATAAAGCATAGCATAATGACGATGAAGTTTGCAAAAAATCCGCATTTGCCGGAAACGATCAATGACAGAATGAGCGAACACAGGGCAAACGGGACGAGATATATAACATAGTCCCACAAGGGCGCAAGCTGAATTAGTCCGTACGCCACAAGCATAGTCGCGAACATTGCCCAAGTCTTACGGGGACTCTCCATTACCGCTATATCGGAGAAGTAGGTGTACAATGCAAGCGCGACAAGCATTATGACCAGCGTCGCCAACTGTACGCCCGCTCTTATCCAGGTCAGTCGGTGAATATTTACCAATAACGTGATTGCGGAAAAGACTACAAATATTGCAATGTAGCTGAAAATTATGTCTTTCCACTTGATATTGGTGATTTTTTTCGTTTTTTTCATTATTTATCCTCTGTTTCGTATGCTTTGACAATCTTCTGCACCAAAGGATGGCGCACGACGTCTCTTTCATTCAAACGAATTATCCCTATATCTTCTATATCCTTTAATATTTTTATTGCGTGTTTAAGACCCGACGTCAGACCTTTCGGCAAGTCTATCTGCGTAAGATCGCCGGTAATTACCATTTTACTGCCTTCGCCCAATCTTGTCAAAAACATTTTTATCTGCTCACGCGTCGTGTTCTGCGCTTCGTCCAATATCACGAACGCATTGCTGAGTGTACGGCCGCGCATATACGCAAGGGGCGCTATCTCGATTATTCCCCGTTCCAACATTTTGGAATAGCTGTCCAATCCCAACATTTCCTGCAATGCGTCGTACAACGGACGCAGATAGGGATTTACTTTTTCCTGTAAGTCACCGGGGAGAAAACCGAGTTTTTCGCCTGCCTCCACGGCGGGACGAGTGAGAATGATCTTTTCTACCTGCTTGGCTTTGTAAGCGTTGACGGCTATCGCAACCGCAAGATACGTTTTGCCCGTACCCGCAGGTCCCACGCCGAACGTGACGGTATTCTTCTTCATCAAATCGACGTATTTCTTCTGTCCTACCGTCTTGCACTTGATGGGTTTGCCGCGCGACGTGATAACTACGACGTCGTTCATCAATTCGTCTACGTCGTCAAGCTTGTCCGACTTGGACAGCTCGCACAGATAATTGACTCTGCCTATATCCACGCTGTCGCCGCTTGCGATGAAATCTCTCAATTTACGCACGACGGCGAGCGCCTTGTCTACGTTGACGTCTTCTCCGTACAGGCTGCTCTGTCCGTCCTGCATAACTACCTTGACGTCGAATGCGGCGCAAACGGCTTTTATATTCTCGTCAAACGGACCGAACAGTTTTATCAATTCGTCCATAGAGTCTGTTTCGATTTTTTTGGATACCAACCGTTTTCCTCCGAGTTCAATCGTATTTGCCTGCAAAGTTTACGCCGTTAGGATTTGCGCGACTGTCGAAAACAACCGCACGTCTAAGCGACGGATCATTCCAACTGCAATATGCCGTACAATACGGCGACGACCCCGTCGTCATTGATCCGATATTCCACGTCGGCAATATCGAAATCGCATTTATCAGACGCCGCCGCTTTCGCCTGCGCTTTCAATTCGTCGATACACTCGTTTATATCGGCGGAGACGCGCTTCGTAATTGTCTCGCGATAGACGTTGTTCCTTATCTCCAACCCGAGCGGAAACAAACGCGTAACCGTTGCGCTGACCGTATATTGCAAAAAGGGGCACCGTCTCACATATTCTTTGCCGAAAAGCATTACTCCCGTGGCTTTGAAAATATTGCCCGTTTCGACGGTCACTTCTTTGGTGCCGTCAAACGCGGCGAACCCCTCACAGGATATGCCTATTACGACGCGGCCGAGCGCATATACATCTTCGGAAGTGCCGTCATTGTAGACGCGCCTTCCCTCTATGAGTATATCTCCTATATCGACTTCGTCTCCCGCCTTGACAAGCGGCGTGCCTTGTTCGCACAGAATACTCGTCACCGTGCCGGAACGGGTTGCGACGATATCGCGCCTGACGTCCATTTTTATGGGCGGCTCCGCTTCTTTCTTGGCGACGGCGTTTATGTACAACACGCTGCCGCTTCGCTTTATCACCGCATACATTGCGTCCAGCTCGTTGGCAAGTCCGTTTTGCAGGGCGTTCAGATTTAGTTTGCGCAAATTGCTGCCCACTCTTACGCCGACGGAATCGAGCGCGGAACATACGTCCCGTCTGTCGAAATCGCCCACGACTTCTATCCTGAGACAGAACTGCGACGATACGACAAGAATCAGCACCGTCAGCAGACAGATTATCGGCAAAACAAAGTGCTTTTTTACAAATCTTTTCGCTTTGGGCAATCCGAAAAATTCTATACTGATTATATTATAGCACCTTTCTTGTAATAATGCAATAGTCTGCTTGGCACGTCTTGACGGAACTTGTATCGTACAACGCTTTCCGACGCGCTCCGCGCCGTAAACGGCTATATTTTTCTTGCCGAGCAGCGACAGCAATCGATTGATATTGAGTCCCTCGAAGGTAATTTTGCAACTATTTTTCATCGGCTGCCTCCACCGAGCTTATATTGCCCACGACGACGGCGAAGTTTTTTTCCATACAGCGAATACGCAGATCCGTACCGCATACTTTGAGAACGGACTTGCGCAATGCAAACGACACTTCATCCTGCCGATAATCGACGATGCCCTTGTGTCCTTCGACCACGACGGTATGACCGCCGAAAACGGAATACTTGTAATCTCCTATCAACGTTGCCAACTCCAATCCGCAAATATCGGCAACGCATTGTAAAAAAGAATTGCTCATACCCCTATTATATTTAGGAAAAGAGCAATTCTTTACTTTTGCAACGGCAAGAGACGGTCTATAAGAGCTGATCGAGAATTTTGGTTATTTCGGCGAGCTTTTCCTTGCTGTCGTCGCCGCGGCTGTTGAGTACACAATTGGCGAGGTGGGCGTTGAGTACTTCTTTGTTGGCTTTGGAAAGCACTGCCTGGCATGCCATTATCTGATTGGAAATGTCTATACAATAGCGATTCTCGTCGATCATTTTGAGTATGCCGTCCATCTGACCGCGTGCGGTTTTAAGTAACCGCACCACCTTGTCTCTGTCCGCCGTCATAACGCGTCTACTCCCGTTACGGTATAACCCTCTTTTTCCACCGCGGCTTTGAGAGCCTCGGGCTTTACCCGTTCCTTGACCTCGACTGTCGCGCACTTATCGTCCAAGCTGACGTCTACCCCGAGAACGCCGCGAACGGATCCGAGCGCCTTGTTCACGCGCGACGTGCAGTGTCCGCACATCATTCCTTCGATTGCAATCCGATACTTCATTATTGTTTCCTCCTTGTTCGGTTTATTGTGTTTTATTTTATCCTCAGACGGTTTTGCCGTCATACTCGGCTTGAAAAATCTGAGTCGCAACGCATTGGTGACGACAAACAGACTGCTGAGACTCATCGCCGCAGCCGCTATCATGGGATTGAGCTGCAAATGCAAAGACGTCTCGTACAACACGCCTGCGGCAAGCGGTATCCCGAGCGCGTTGTAGAAGAATGCCCAGAAAAGATTTTCTTTGATGTTGCGCTTGGTCTTTTTGCTCAATTTGATAGCCGTTGCGACATCTCGTATATCGTTCTTAACCAACAGAACGTCCGCGCTGTCCATAGCTATATCCGATCCTGCGGCGACGGCAAAACCTATATCGGCGCGCGCAAGCGCCGGAGCGTCGTTAATTCCGTCCCCCACCATAGCGGTAACGCCGCCGCCCATCAATTCGGCTACTTTGCGTTCTTTCTGATCAGGCAATACCTCGGCGTAAAACTCGTCTATACCCAACTCATCGCAAACCGCTTTTGCGGCAACGGCATTGTCGCCGGTGAGAAGAATGGGCTGCACTTGCTGCTCTTTAAGCAAGGCTATCGCGTCTTTGGAAGTGGATTTGATCTCGTCTCCGACGCCGATAACTCCGATATATCGTCCGTCGCAGGAAACTGCGAGACAAGTAAGCGAGCGACGGGAAAATTCTTCGAGCTGCCGGGCATAACTGTCCGGATCGACGTGCTGTTCCTCCATAAGACGTTTGTTGCCGATAGCATACACCTTGCCGTCCACCGTCGCGATGACGCCTCTCCCAGCAAGAGTCTTGAAGTCCGTCGGTTGGGCAAGTTCCGCGCCCAATTGTTCGGCGCGCTCCACGACAGCCTTGCCAAGGGGATGTTCGCTTTGTTTTTCTATACCTCCGACAATGGCAAAAAACTCTTTTTCGCTATATGGGGTAGAAAAATCTTTTACAAACGGCTTGCCGACGGTTACTGTGCCCGTCTTGTCAAGTACAACTTTGCGTATATCCGCAAGGCGTTCCAATATTTCGCCGTTCTTGATGAGTATACCGTTTTCGGCGCCCTTACCCGTAGCCACCATTATCGCGACTGGAGTAGCCAACCCCAATGCGCAAGGACAGGATATTACCAATACGGACACGGCAAAGTTCAACGCCGTTGCCACCATTTCGCCCACGCACAGCCACACAATAAACGTAATGAGGGCTACGGACATCACTACGGGAACGAAAACCGCGGAAATTTTGTCCGCAAGGCGTTGTATCGGAGCTTTGGACGTACCCGCATCTTCCACAAGCGCGATGATTTTCTCCAACACGCTATCCTGTCCGACCGTTGTGACTTGCACGCGCACATACCCGCCTACGCACACCGTTCCGCCGATTACAGCCGCGTCAAGCTGTTTCTCTACGGGCAAGCTTTCTCCGCTTACGCTGCTCTCGTCCGCAAAACAACTGCCGTATATTATCTTGCCGTCCGCCGGAAAGGACATTCCCGCCTTGACCGCGACAACGTCCCCCGTCTTCAAAGACTTGCCGTCCACTTCCACTTCGTTGCCGTTATCTACAAGCAGCGCTTTATCCGGCGCCAGCTTACGCAGTTTCGCGAGAGCATCGCCCGTTTTCATTTTGCTTCGACCCTCGAAATATTTGCCGAGATCTACCAATGCAAGGATCATAGCGGACGACTCGAAATACAGCATATGGCGATACTTTTCTACGGTTGCCCAATCTGCGCGGCCGACGGCGTTGCTCATAATAAACGTGATTGCAATGCCATAAAGCGCGCCCGCCGTCGAACCGACTGCAATAAGGCTGTCCATATTGGGAGAGCCCTTGAACAACCGTTTGAACCCGACGGAAAAATAAGAAAAATTGACAAACCAAACGGGTATACACAGTATGAACTGCGTCAAGGCAAGCGACACAGCGTTGCCCTCACCGCTCAGAAAGCTCGGCAACGGCAATCCGACCATATGTCCCATCGAGAAATACATCAATATTACGCAAAAAACAATGGATATCAGCAGACGGGAAAGCGTGACCGTATTGACGGGTTGCGTTTGAGAAACGACTGCTCCGCCCTTTTCGTCCGCCGTGCTTGCACCGTAACCGCTCTTTTTGACGGCAGAACAAATAGCCTTGGCATTGGTTATGCTGTCGTCATACTCCACCGACATACTGTTGGTCAGCAGACTTACGACGACGCTATTCACACCCTTGACTTTGGATACGGCTTTCTCCACGTGTGCGGAACACGCCGAACAAGTCATACCCGTGACGTTAAATTTTTGTTTCATTGAGGAACACCCCCTCCCCGTGTATGTGTATATTATACGCCTTATTGTTGACAAGCGCAACGGTTTTTAATACAAAAATCAAATATTCGGAATAAATTTATTTTAGACGCTTGACTAAAATATTACAAAGTTCTACAATTTGCAACGGTAAAAACAAATGAGTACGAAAACGGCAAAATATCATCATATACCCTCGTTGGGCGTGGGAAAATTCATCGCCAAGAATCTGCTTCCGATAGTGGCTATGCTTCTTGCCGCCTTGACGTGTTTTTTCGTGCCTTTCGACAGAGAATACCTCGGATATTTCGATCTGTCCACTCTTGCAACGCTCTTTTGCACGCTTGCCGTCGTGTCGGCGTTCAAAAACATCCGCTTCTTCACCTGGTTGGCGAAAAAAATCGTGCTGAAATTCGGCAACCTGCGCAATACGGTATTTGCGTTGGTATTCATCACTTATTTCGGCAGTATGGTTATGGCAAACGATATGGCGTTGATCACATTTCTTCCGTTGGGGTATATTGTGCTTGACAGCTGCCAAAGGCGGGACAAAATGCCGATAGTTTTCGTTATGCAGAATATTGCCGCCAATCTCGGCGGTATGTTGACGCCATTCGGCAATCCGCAAAACATCTATTTGTACAGTTATTACGAAATCGACGCTGCCGAATTCCTTAAAATAATGTCGGTACCCTGCGTTGTTGCGTTGACGCTTATTATAGGCGTGTGTCTGTTTGTAAAGAAAGATCCGATCAAGCTCTATGCCGAACCGGAAAAGCGCCCCTCTGTTTGGCGCAGCGTTGTATACGCGTTGCTCTTTGTGCTGTCGTTGCTTATCGTATTCGATGTTTTGCCTTGGTATATCGTATTTGCCGTTGTATTGGTTGCGATGATCGCATTGGACGGCAAGGCGCTCGGAAAAGTCGATTACGGTCTGCTGATAACTTTTACGGCATTCTTCGTATTCAGCGGAAATCTTGCGCGTATCGACGCGATAAGCGACATTTTGTCCAAGCTGATTGCCAAGTCTCCGTTGCTTGTAGGCGTGGCGAGCTGTCAATTTATAAGCAACGTTCCCACTGCGGTGCTGCTGTCTAAATTTACGACGGACTACGCAAATCTGCTCGTTGCCGTCAACATCGGCGGGTTGGGGACGCCTATCGCTTCGTTGGCAAGTCTGATAACTCTGAACGAATTTCGCAAGCACGATCCCAAGGCGACAAAAAGATATATCGCTGTTTTTCTCATTATAAACTTCTCTTTCCTTGCCGTGCTTATCGGCACGCAATTGCTGTGGTCGATGGCGTTGTAACCCACCAATGCACGTTTCCATAAGCTCCCTATTGTCGCCGTATCTATTTGAAAAGATTTAATACGAACAGTCAGTTATCAAAAAGTCTAAAAAAATCGCGTACACTATCCGTTAAAGGATAATCTAAAATTTATTAATTAAATATATTTTGAAATCAATCAAAAAGATTCTGTATGTCTCCAATTTTAAGTATTCAGGTTTTGATAAATACTCTACGCCCTTCAAACTACTCAATTTGCTACAATAAAACATTGTCAAACACTTTAGTTTCTTCAACAAACTTATTCCATCCAATGATTTAATTGTAGATTGAACTAATTCTAACGATTCCAAATTCGTTAGGCTTGATAAAGACTGTAAATCTGTTGCTTTTAACTTTTGCAAAGATAAGGTATGGAGTCCAACAAGAGACTCAATCCCTTTAATCTTACTCAATGAATTTTGTATATATAATCTTTTAAGAGACCGCAGTTTAGATAAATCAATAACTTCTCCATCGTTGTCATTAAATAAAAACAGTGATTTCAAATTGGTTAAACATTCTAATGCATTAACATTAATAAAACTTCCACATGGTAGCCCGAGATACTCCAAAAAAATGAGTTCTTCCAGGTTCGCAAGATCTACTCTATAATTGTTCCCCTGTGTGTTAATAGACAAATAATAAATTTCGTTGTCTAATAACATTTTTTTACTGCTTTAATGTCTGACTCTAGTTCCCAAGATTGGATTTCTAAATAACGTTCTGGTATTTGATACCAGTAATTTAAATCGTATCTTGTAGAAAAATCGCGATATTTTTTTTCTCGTTTATAACGATTTTCATAATTTCTCTCCCTAGTCTTGCTTAACTAACTTCAAATAATTTTGAGGATTCCACATTAAGCAGAATCCCCTAAATGTTTTATTTTCTTGGTATATTTATTTGATCAACTATTTTGATAATTCTTGTATCGGATAGACAATCTATTGCTAATTTGCGCAATTCTTCAATATCTGCTTTTGACAATTCATTTTCATGATCTAGATTAAACGTTAAACCGCTATCAGTCAACATTAGTTCAATATTTGGATACTTTAGGGTAGAAAATGATACTGTAAAAGTATTCCATTGATAATCATCATTTGATAAAAATACCTTTTGAATGCCTGTATCAATTCTTTTTTTGAAATAAGTATTATTCCTAGTCTTGAAATATCCTTTTCCATCAATGTATCTACACAAAGCACCTAGAGTATCAAATTGGACAGCACCAAAATAGGTCTTAATTTTATTAAATATATTCAATATTTGGTGTTTGTTAAAATTGGTCATCTCAGGACAATAATCTTTCATTATATTGAGTTCTTTCTCAATACGATATATATAACTAACACTTGAATAATAGCTCATCTTACACCTCAATTAATTAAATAAACTTTATTAAAGTTGCAGTGACATTTTGTAAAGTATTCATAAAGTCCACTTTTGCTTGTAGCATTCTCAATCCAGTACCACTTCTTTGTGATTTACTGGCAATTTCCCAGATGTCAAATCCACCATTATTTCTAGCCCCGATGATATCTGGCTTTAAATTACTTCCAGCTACACCCGTAGTTTTTAACGACCTATTCATATAGATTTTTGAATATTCGCCAGAGTTAGCCATTTCGGTTGCCTTGTCAAGCATTTTTTGTTTATGATCAGCTGCAGCATGTGGTTTTCCTTCGATTTGGCATTGATTGTGAACAATTATCTGGTTTGTACCTATTACATAAGTATGATAACACAAAACATTCAAATTGTAAACTTTTATTTTTTCATCTAAATGTTCTATGTCTACTGAAACAACAGTCTCGAAACCATTTGTCGTTTGTACCTTATCTGTAATTTTAATTTCTCCTGCTTGTTTCCATCCATTATCGGTCAAAATACTGTGTTGCGGGGTGCAAACTATCTCATCCTGTGCAGTATGTATATGGCAAAGTTCTTCTGTTTCATTGATATAAGAAATGTTGGGGTGCGGAAGTAAATAAAATACAGAAGTCGATTTACAAATTAAAAAGGAATTTGAGCGCGCGGAGATGCGTGTGGCGCGCATAGCAGCGAATAAAGCGAAAATTCCGCCCGCAATCTCAGGCGTGTACCGAAATTGCAGCCCTTGCGGGGGATGGCGGGCGTGGCGCGTTAAACCAATCACCACTGTGTGGTGTTGGAAGCTGCCACGAGAGGGCGCACAAGTATATTAATGTACCCGTGCGCCCGTATACCTTATAATATGCTGGCTCGCCGCCGAAAGTATAAATAATGCAAGCCGAGGTGTCCTCGGCTACAAGGGTACCCGCACAAGTTGAGAAACGAAACTTGTGCGAGAGGAACAACCGAGCGACGTTTGCACCGCTTGTGTTTGCACAAGCGGTAACGCCAAGCGAGAGTTGTGACGAAGTCCGACCACGTCTGCGCTTGCGCCCCGTAAGGGGTCGGTTGCATAGTCAGCCGAAATTTTAAATACATGTCCAACCTTGTAACACCACGAACGAGGGTATTCCAACGCAAAATAATCTGCAACGAGCGCACACCGCTCAAATCTTCAAACCCCTCAGTCTGCTATCGCAGACAGAATAAGGTTAGCGAGCAACTGTCGGTCAGACTGTTGCTCGCCGTGGCTGCGGTCAACACCACACTGTGGTGATTGACTTTCCGCGCCACGCCCGCTTCCTCTTGAAGGGACGTCTTTAATTGGGCGCGAAGTGAAGCCTTTTTGCTTGGAATACCCGATGCGACTTGCGTTTGGGCGGCGGCTCTAATGGCATAATGTTGGGGCAAAGCAGGCTTACTTTTCTACATAATTTGTCTTGACCCCAACATTTGCCATAAAGCCATTAAAAACAGCGAATAATTATCGCTGCTTTTGTTGTATTTGATCTAGCCGAAATTGCCCGTCGGAAAATATAATAACATTTTGTGCCGCCGAACTCACCGTTTTGCCGTAAGGTAAGCGACTTACACGGCGAAAAATCCCGTTATCCGCAATGATTTATGAAGCTCTTCATCGCAAACCGATCTGCACGGTGAGAGGATCGGTTTCGGTAAGTATCTGCCTCAACTCCTCTGCCGAAATGTTCTGCATCGTACCGAGTTTTGTATAACTCCAAGAGTTACTTCCATAGAACAAAACAATCTGATTTCCCGAATAAAGAATTACGTCCCCCGCTTCCGTCGCCATATGCCTATCGCTGCGCGGAAGGGTATGTCCCAGGTTGCCAACTTTTTCAAATCCGCCGTAGTCGTGCGCCATGTAAATAATATCGCCCTCTTTCAGAAGTTCCTTCAAGGCGGCGACTGCCGAGTTTGTTTCCGGCTTGACGGAGATTTTCTTGCCGTTTATTGTCAAATAAATCATATCATTATAGCCGATATCGCCTTTGTTATGCGAAACAAATGACATAGTATTACTCAAATCTATGACCTCTTTTCCGTAAGCGACGACAACAATGCGTACAGCTCCGGTTTGACCCGTTTTAGCGATATGGGGTGCCCTTTTTCGTCCACAAAGCAATGCAAACTCGTTGCAGCGCACACCGCCTCGCCCTGACGTTCCATTGTATATCCGATGAGCAATTTGACGGGCGTTACTTCTACAATCCGCACCGCTATCGTTATCTCGTCTGCAAACGTTGTCGGTTTCTTGTAATCTATATTTACCGAAATTACGGGAGACGCAAGTCCTTCCGACTCCATTCGACCGTAACTGTAACCTATTTGTTCGAGATAATCCACCCGCGCCTCTTCCATAAAACGCAGATAGTTGGAGTGATGCGTAACTCCCATTCGATCCGTTTCGTAATATTGCACCTTGTGAACGTACGGTTTTAACATAATTTACCTCCCGAATGATGAAATATAAGTATCCGTAATCGGCGATAATGCAGTTATTATACCATATAAAAACGCAGCGGACAATAGTTTTCAGTCAAGTGTATCCTCTCTCATACAATGTGGCACTTTCCCCAAAACCGACTGCGACCCAAAAAAGAATTACCGGAATGCGATAAGCAAAATTCCTCTCCAAAATATTGTAAATAAAAAACGCAAGCCACTACGACTTGTGCTCTTTTGGTGCTGGTGGTGGGACTTGAACCCACACGTTGTTTCGCCGTTGGCGAAGGTTCCTGAACCACCAACATCGGATTTTGAGTCCGACGCGTCTGCCCTCAGCCGAGCGAATGCAATGAGCGAACGCCACGGAGCGTAAGCGCAGTATTCCACCACACCACATAAAAAAAACGCAAGCCACTACGACTTGCGCTCTTTTGTAATAGATGACTGATTTTGATACAATTTAAGTCAACCATTCAAATGGCAGGAACGGCGTTCAAAACACCAGTCACTCGTTCAATTCAAGAATAATCATTCATGGTTTATAATCGATATATTTTAAACATTAGACTCATTGGGTGAAGTAGAACTTTACTTTAGTCTAAAACTAGCTTTGTTTTGGACTGAAATTAGCTTGACTTTGAACTGAAATTAGAGTAAAATAGAGACAAATATTTAAAAGAGGGTTGATAAATGAAGGATACAAAAATATATCTTGACACGTATTTGTTACAACAAGATATGCGAATTAGGCTTCCCAAAGCCGTTCTATTAAACATGAATGCCAAAAAAGGTGAGACAAAGTTTGATATTTATCTTGATTCTGATAACAGCTCATTAATACTGCATATTCATCATGATGAGGTAGAACAAAATGAATAAAGCTCTAACCGCAGTTTCACTTTTTACAGGTGCCGGCGGAATGGATATCGGATTTGAAAGAGCTGGCGTTCGGATATTGTTTGCAAACGAACTAATGCCAGAAGCCGCAGCCACATATAACGCAAATCACAAAACCAGAGTTATGGTAAATGATGACATTTACAAGGTTATTGATCAAGTCGATGCCTACCAAGGTGCCGATATTGTTTTTGGTGGTCCCCCTTGTCAAGGATTCTCTGTCGCGGGGAAGATGGATCCCAACGATGCCCGTAGTAAATTAATTTTTACATTCCTTGATGTGGTCGAACGTGTGAGACCCTGTGCTTTCGTGATGGAAAATGTAAAAGCACTCGGCATATTGGAAAAATGGGAACCTGTTCGAAAAAAGTATCTAGATAGAGCAAGAGAAATGGGATATGATTGCATTCCATTTATATTAGATTCCACTGAATACGGCGTATCTCAAAAGCGCGAACGCGTATTCTTCATCGGAATAAAAGAAAATGATGATCCGTTTTTCAAATATCACATGAGCTATCTCATAGAATGTCAACGCCAAAAAGCCCCAATTATACGCGATTTACTCTTTTCTCTTGGAAAAGCTGGCAGTAAAACAAATCCAAACACCTGCACGGCAAAAATCACATTTTGTACGCATCCGATTATGCGCAAATCCCCCTATGCAGGTATGTATTTCAATGGGCAAGGTAGACCTATTGATATAGATGGCTATGCTAATACTCTTCCAGCTTCAATGGGCGGAAACAAGACACCCTTCCTTGACGAAGATTACTTATATGGTGATGCAACAAGCGATTGGGTATATGACTATCACAAGGGTTTAATGAATGGGACAATAATCCCGGAATTCAAGGAGGCGCCCAAGCGTCTCAGACGAATAACAATTAGAGAAGCTGCAAGAATTCAAACCTTCCCAGACGATTATATATTCTGCGGAAATAAAGGCAAAATATACACCCAGATAGGCAATGCCGTACCAAGTAAATTAGCAGAAGTCGTTGCAAGAGCTACAATAAGATATTTGTCTAAAAATTATTAATGGGGCTGTCGCGTTAAGCGGCGGTCCTTCTGCATATTTGCAAGTATTTATTCAAAACACTCAAGCCGTTTGACTTGA